>JALYLP010000566.1 GCA_030774195.1 Actinomycetota bacterium
GGTCAGGTCCCGGCCGCTACGTTGCCGGCGGGTGCGGTCCCCAGTCGGGTCCATTCTCGAACTTCTTGGGCGTGTCGGTGATCTGGACAACGTGGGAGCCGTCGGCATTCGCCGTGAAGAGGTCCTCCTGCCCGTTGTTGAACATGCAGAACACGATCCGCGTCCCGTCCGGCGACCAGTCTGGCTCGAAGGCGAAGTAGTCCGTGGTGCCCGTCTGCAGATGGATCTTCGTGACTCCCGTGCCGTCGAGATGGACGATGAACAGTCTGCCTCGCTTCGTCTGCGAGATGATCTCCTGCCCGTCCGGCGACCACTGGGCCGTGGCGAACTCGATGTGCGGGAATGGGAGGCCGTACGGGGTGACCCTACGAACGCCAGTACCGTCGACGTTCGCGACGAAGATGGCCGCTTGGTACGTCTTGAACGGGTGCCCGCCCGGCCTGAATCGCAGGAACACGAACCGAGTGCCGTCCGGGGAGATGTCAGTGGGAACGTCGCCGCTCCCGAAGGGATTCGTCGTGAGCCGGCGGAAACCGCCACCGTCGGACGCGCGGATGCTCACGACACCGGGCGGTCCGTCGACCGGGCACAAGAGGCGGGCACCATCGCCGGTCCAGACGCCGCAGTAGCCAATGTCTACCGGCGCGTCGGTCGGGTTCACCACCCTGAAGTTCGATCCGTCCGGTTCGACGATGCCAGGCCTGAAAAGATCATTCGACAGCTGGAGGTTCGAGATCAGGAGCCGTTCCCGGTCCGGAGACCAGACGGGGAGCGCAAAGGTCTCAGCCGAAGCACCGAGGGGAACCTGCTGCGCATGCGATCCGTCTGCATCGGCGATGAAGATGTTGGGGCTACCGCCCCCGACTCGACGAGCGAACGCGATCTTCCCGAGACCGGGGGACGCCGCTCGGGCAGCTGCCGTGGGAGCGACAAGTCCGAGCAAGGTGATGCCAGACACGGTCACGAGCGCGATCAGCCGCCTCATGGCGTCCCCTCTTCGGCCACTGAGCCTGCGCCGACCCTATGCGGCCCTCGATCCGCCGGTCAATACGTCGCCGACCCACGGGCCGAGTCCCAGACGCTCGCTACGGCCGAATGGTTGACGGTGGGCCTCAGGCCGAGATAGAGGGGTTCTAAGAAATCGGGTCTGTACCGGGTTGCACCTGATTCGCGCAGGACCGGCGGATCCGATGACCTGAGGCGGCCACGAGATCGGCCCCGCCCGAGCGCCGATTGCGGCAGCGACGACGCAGTTTCAGGATGGGCACATGACCAGGCCAAAGACCCGGTACGCAAAGACTGCGGACGGTGTACATATCGCCTACCAGGTGTTTGGCGAGGGGGACAACGACCTCGTCATCCATTTTCCCTGGCTGTCCAACGTGGATGCCGTGTGGGATCTGCCGGAATGGGTGGCTGTCCTTCGTTCCTTCGCGGAATACGCCCGCGTGATCTTGTTCGATCGCCGTGGCCTCGGCGTCTCGGACCGTCCGACGACGCCGGACGCGATGGCACTCGAGAAGAGCATGGACGACATGCTGGCCGTCATGGACGAGACGGGGTCCGAGCGGGCCGCGCTGCTCGGTTACCAAGCCGGTGGAACCGTGATGATTCTGTTCGCCGCCACGTATCCCGAGCGCGTATCCGCCTTGGCACTGTACTCGCCGCTCGTCTTCTATTGGAAGACACCCGAATTCCCGTGGGGCTGGACCGAGGAATACGCCTCGGAATGGCAAAGCCGCGTTGAGTCGAGCTGGGGGACGGAGGAGTTCTGGCGTTGGAACGCACAAGGGATTGGCCAGACCGACATCAGCGACCAGGAAGCCGAGAGGTACGCGCGGTTCACGCGCCTCTGCGCGAGCCCGCAGGCCGCGCTCGCGATCGATGAGGTGGAGCGGCGGGTTGACGTCCGCGCCATCCTGCCGCAGATCCAGGTGCCGACGCTGGTGATGGAAACCCGGGGCGAGGTCGAGCGCGGTGAGGGCGCCGGGCCGTGGATCGCCGACCAGATCCCGGGGGCGCGATACGTCGAGATCCCCGATAAAGAGAGCTTTCCGGTGCGTCCGGACGTGTATCGGGACTTCGAGCGCTTCCTGTCGCAGATCCGAGAGCAGGAGAACATCTTCGACCGCGTGCTCGCGACCGTGTTGTTCACCGACATCGTGGATTCGACGGCACAGTCGGCGGCGCTCGGCGACCGGGAGTGGCGGAAGCTGCGAGAAGAGCACGATCGCATCATCCGCGCACAGCTGTCTCGGTACCGGGGCCGGGAGATCAAGACGATGGGCGACGGGTTCCTCGCGACGTTTGACGGTCCGGCTCGCGCCGTCTATTGCGCGAACGCGATAGCTCAGCACCTTCGGCCGCTGGGGATCGAGGTGCGAGCCGGGCTTCACACCGGTGAGATCGAGCTCGACGGCGATGACGTACGGGGACTCGCCGTGGCGATCGGAGCCCGAGTCGGGGCAGCCGCGGGACCGTCCGAGGTCCTCGTTTCACGGACGGTGAAGGACCTGGTGGCCGGATCGGGACTGACGTTCGAGGATGCGGGAGAGCACGAGCTTAAGGGCGTGCCTGAC
>JALYLP010000567.1 GCA_030774195.1 Actinomycetota bacterium
CTTGATCGACGAGCGCGATGTCGACGGCCTGCGCGTCGAAGATCTCTTGGATCCGCTCGCCCACGAGGTCGTACATCGCCTGCATCTCGAGGTTCTGTGCGAGGCCGCGCTGGACGTCGGTGACGACCGCGAGCTCGGCGTTGCGCTGGCGAGACTCCTCGAGCAGGCGCGCGTTCTCGAGTGCGGCGCTCAAGCTGCCCGCGAGCGTCGCGAGGAGTCGCACGTCGCCCTCGTCGAACGCGTACTCGCGGTCGAGGTTCTGAAGAGAGAGCACCCCGACCACCCGATCACCGACGACGAGCGGGACGAACACTGCGGACTTCGGCACCTCGCCCTGGATGGTCGCGCCGCCGAGCTCGAGGACTCGCTCCTCCCACCCCGTTTGGATGAGGATTGGCTCGCCCGTCTCGAGGACATGATGCGTCGGTCCGGCCACGTTCTCGATCGGCTCATCGTAATCGCGCACGCCGCGCTCGACGGTGTACGGGAACCGGATCAGATCAGCGTTTCGGTCGTGCATCGCGATGACGATCACCTGCGCGTCGAAGATCTCCGTGAGCCGGTCGCCGACCAGGTCGTACATCGCCTGCATCTCGAGACTCTCCGCGAGCCCGCGCTGGACATCGTTGATCAGCGAAAGCTCCTCCGCGCCCTGCCGCGTCTCCTCGAACAGCCGCGCGTTCTCGAGCGCGACGCTCAGGCTGCCGGCGAGCGTTGTCAGCAGGCGCACGTCCGCGTCGCTGAAGGCATGCTCCCGGTCGAGGTTCTGGAGCGAGATGACGCCGGTCGCGCGTTCGCCGACGAGGAGCGGAACGAACACGGCCGACTTCGGCGGCTCTCCCGCGAGTACGAACGGCTGCCCAGCGTCGGCGCTCCTTCTTTGCGCGTCCTCGTTGATGACCACTGGTTCGCGGCTCTCGAGAGCGATCTGGCGGAACCCGATGATCTCTATCTGCTCGTCCGGGAAGCGGACGCCCCGTTCGATCGAGTACGGGAAGTGGATGAGCCCGGACACGTCGTCGATGATCCCGATGTCGACGACCTGGGAGTCGAAGATGTCGCGGATGCGGTCTCCGACGAGGTCGTACATCGCCTGCATCTCCAACCGCTCGGCGAGTCCTCGCTGGACGTCGTTCACGAGCGCGAGCTCGGCGCTCCGCTGTCGCGTTTCGTTGATGAGACGCGTGCGCTCGAGGGCCGATGCGATGTGGCGCGCGACGAAGGTGAGGAGCTCCAGGTCGGCCTCCGTGTGCCGCGTGTCCTCACGGTAGCTCTGCACGACGATCGCGCCGATCGTTCGATCCTCGGATCTGAGCGGCGCACCGAGCCAGTCCACGGGCGGCTCTCCCACCGCCACCAACTCGCCGCGCTCGACGAGCTGCATCAGCTCCGCGAGCGTGAGCAGCATCGGACGACCCGTACGCAGCAGATATGCCGTGGTTCCCGCGGCGTTGCCGATCCCGAAGGGCTCCCAGAGGCTGGGGTCGGGGATGTCCGGATCCACCTCGTCGGCGAAGTACGGGAAGTTGATCAGCTGCCGGTCGTCGTCGTAGAGCGCGATATAGAGGTTGTCCGCGTACATCAGCTCGCCGACGATGTGGTGGATCGCGGCGTAGAACTGCTGCAGGTCCTGCGCGGCGCTTGCGGTCTCCGCGATCCGATAGAGGGCCGCCTGCACCTCCTCGGAACGCTGGCGGTCAGCCTCCCTCGCTTCGAGCTCCGTGAGGCGCTCGCGAAGCGCTCGAACCTCGTCGACGGACGCCGGGTCGCTCACGTCGATGGGTTCTCCGCCTGATCGGTCGTCCACAGCTTGATCCGAGACTGCTTCCCGCGGATCTCGAACTCGTCCACGAAGGTGAGGCCGTCGGTGGAACCGGACATGTTCGTGCGCGTCTGATCCGCGACGAGGACCGAGTGCCCGGTCTGCTTCGTGAGCTGCTCAACCCGGGAGGCCGTGTTGACGGTGTCGCCGATCACCGTGTAGTCGATCCGCCGGTCGGAGCCGAGCGTGCCCGACATCAGGCGGCCGGAGTTGAGCCCGATCCCGATCCGGAACTCCTCCTCGATGCCCTGGGACCCGAGCCAGTCATTGAAGTCGGAGAGACCTTCGCCGGACATCTGGCGCGCCGCGATTACCGCGCGGTCCGCATGATCGAGGCTCTCGACCGGCGCGCCGAACGCTGCCATCAACCCGTCGCCGAGGTAGGACACGAGCGTGCCGCCGTGGTCGAGGACGATGTCGCCCATCGCCCCCAGGTACCGAGTGAGCACGGCGATGACCTGCTCGACCGGGCGCGACTCCGCGAAGGTCGTGAAGCCCCGCAGGTCGACGAACATCACGGACCCCCACACGCGGACCGCGCCGATCGTCGGTTCCCCCTCGCTCCGAGCGAGCATCTCCGCAGCGATGGATTCAGGTAGGAACCGGGCGAAGACGCCGTGCACGCGCTCCTGCTCCAGGTCACGCAGGTGTTTGCGGTTCAATCCCGCAC
>JALYLP010000568.1 GCA_030774195.1 Actinomycetota bacterium
ATGACCGTGCTCTTGGGAACGAAGCTGTAGGCGGTGTTGAGGTGACCCGGAACCCCGAGCGTGACCGGGCCGCTGATCGCACCGTTGTTGCCGTTTCCGCTGCTGTCGAAGGCGGTCTTGCCGCTCGTCTCGTCTAGGTGCCACAAGCCGACCACAGAAGAGGAGCTGGCAGTCGTGTTGAGGGCGACCCTTCCGGCCGACTGGAAGCTGCCGTTCGAGATCAGGTCGCTCGAGTCGGCCCGCGCCGGGGGCGAGAGTGGGAGCAAGAGCAAGACAAACAGCGCGGAGGCGCTCGCTAGTCCCCCGGCCAGCCGGGAGCGCTTGCGCGTCGACCCTTGCTTCATCGTCTCCTCCCCGGAGCCACACGATATTCGCTTACGCAGCCCTTGCTGGCCCGATAGTACGTCAGGGCCAACCTGCCCGTGGCTGAAGTCGGATGCGGCCGCAAGTCAGCTCCGGAACCATTGATCCTGTGCCGGCTTCGTCCAACCTGTCGGGGCTATCCATGAGCGCGATCGAATCTCTGCGGCCTTCGTCAGCCGGTGTTGAGCGCACTGGGACGTAGAAGGGTGACTCGGAAGATGCAGGCCATGAGCCGGATCGGAATTTCTGTACCCCTCACGCTGTCGGGCTCGGGGACTGGAGCGTGGTCGGGCTCGGCGACTCGATCGCGGGATTCGGGAGCTCGGGGCTCGGGCTCAGGCTCGGGGACTCGCTCGGGCTCAGGCTCGGGGACCCGCTCGGGCTCGGGGACTCGCTCGGGCTCGGGGACTCGCTCGGGCTCGGGCTCGGACTCGTGCTAGGCAGCAGTTCGCCAAGGACGGCAACGATCGCGGAAGCCGTCTTAGGTGACACGTTCGACAGCAGGGGGGGCACGTGGGAGGCGACCACGGCATCGAGGTCTCTGACGTCGGCACCGGAGGCGAGTGCGGCGGCCCGTACCGCGAGTAGATCGCTCGCTTGACCGATGAGGACGTCGGAAGACGAACCGGGCCTTGCCGGCGTTCTTTTCGTGGGCGGAGCCCGCTTGGAACGTGGTGCCACCGAGGACATCGTCGGCGGCGACGGCATCGGAGCTACGTCCTAGCAGCCGCACGAGGTCGGGCCTACAGATCGCGGAGGATCGCCATAGCCGGACGGCGGATCGCGCGAAGCATCCCCGCGCCCGCCACGGCGATCGCCGCGCCCACCGCGACCAGCAACCCGGCCAGGTACGTCCACGGGACGGACAGGTGCTCGGGCGGCGGGTCGAACACGCCGGTGAGGATCTTCACGATCACCTGCGCGATCCACCACCCGCTGAGCGCGCCGAGTGCCAGCCCCCCGATCGCAACGAAGGCGGCCTCGCTCCACACGAAGCCACCGAGTTGCCGACGCTTGGCTCCGAGCGCCGAGGCGATCGCGAACGTGCGACGCCGTTCGGCCAGCCCGACCGCCAGCACGAGTCCCGAGGCTCCCGCCGCGAGCAGCAGCGCGAACGCGAGTTCCAGTTTGGTGAGTCCAGCGAGGTCGATCGCTGTGAGTCCCGACAGCGTGATCCGCTGCTCGGTGACGATGTCTTTGACCGTCGCTCCCGACGCCGGCCCGAGAAGCTGGTGGACCGCTGCCGTGACCGTGGGTGGCGGCGCGCTCGTGCGGATCAGCAACACCTGCGAGGCGGGCGACCCCGTCGCCTGCGCCACGTAGTCGCTGTTCGCCACCAGGAACGAGTCGTGCGGCGCTGTCGGGAACTCGCGTGCGACTCCGACGTACGTGAACGGCACCTGGTGGTAGGCGTGATCCGACGCGAACTGCAGGCGCAGGTTCACCGTGTCACCCGGCTGAAGCTGGAAGTCGTGCACGGTCTCCTCGGACACGAGAACACCGTTCGGCGTGGATCCGAGCGTCTGAAGCGTGCGAGCCGCGTCCCCGTTCGCGAAGAAAGCGTTCGACATGGAGGTCGCCTGCTCGATCGTTGCCGGATCCACGCCGTACAGATCCTGCAGATCGTTGCCGACGTAGGCGAACCGGTGTTGCATCGGCTGGACGGCGGCCACGCCGGGCAGCGTTGCAACGGCGCTGGTGATCCCCGTTGGAAGCCCGGTCGCCGCAGCCGTCGTCACGGTCACGTCGGCGCCGTTGGAGAGCTGTGCGTCGACGCGAGACTGCGAGGCATAGGTCGTGTTGAAGATCGCGACCGAGATGGCGAACGACGCCGTCAGTCCCATCAGCACCAGCCCGCGCGACAAGCCTCGTCGCCCACGCGACATCGAGGCAGCGACGACGCCGGCGAGTCGGTGGGCCAGCGGACGCGTCGCGACACTGAGCCATCCGCGGCCCCACCGAAGCAGCTCCGTGCCGATCCGCCACATCAGCAGCGCGGTTCCGATCCAGAACAGCAATGGCGCGAGCAAGGTGAAGTAGCTCACCGAGATCGTGGGAACCCCCTCCGGTGCGAGCACCACCTGGTAGCCGCTCTTCACGGCCTGCCAGTAGATGAGCCCGCCGATCCCGAGGCAGATCACGTCGACGTATGCGCGGGCCCACAGAGGGCGCTGACCGCGTCCGGTCGAGCTGGTCGCTTGCGCGTCGTGGACGCTGAGCGTACGTACGTCGCGCCACACGGGCACCACGATGATGACGCTCGCCAATGCCAGCCCGAACACGACGGACGTTCCGGCCCAGGCCAGCGCCTGACCCGTCGTCGCGCCGAAGTTCGACGTGCCGAAGGCGATACGTCCGACGGCTGCGGCGGCGATCAGTCCGACGACTGTGCCCGCGATCGCGACGAGGATCGCCTCGGCCCAGGCGAGGCGCACGATGCGTTTCGGCGACGCGCCGCGAACGCGAAGCAGAGCCTGCTCGCGCCGACGGCGGTCTCGGCCCGACGAGGCGATCACGCCTGCGAGGAGCGCCGCGATGATCACGCCCGGCAACCCGAGGAAGAGGAACAACATCTCGGCGTAGATGGCGTCTGCACGAGCGCCGTCCAACTGCGCGGCTAGGTTGTTCCCGACCAAGCCGCCGCCTGCGAGGGTCGCTTCGAGGTTCTTGGCGCGTCCGATCACCTCGGCGAACGCCGCGCCGGGGTCGGCCGGCAGGTCGTGGGCGAGCTGCACGTGGATCTGGGTGGACGACGTACCCGGAGCGGCGTTCGCGAACAGGCTTTGCCACATCGCGTCGGGGAGCAGCACGACATTGTCCGGCGGAGCGGTGGGTGCCGACCCCGGTACGACACCGATCGATTGGAACAACGAGTCGGCGGCCGGCAGATCGACGACGCCGTCGACCGTCACGGTGGTCTTGGGTTGACCTGGTCGTCCGATCGTGATCGCGGAACCGACCGAGGCGCCGAGGTTCGCGGCCGTTTGCTGCGCGAGCAACACGCCGGTCCTCGCGCCAACGAGCGGGCGGATCTCGCCGGGGAACGTGGTCGCATAGTCCGGCGGCAGCCCGAGGACCACGCCCGGTCCCGTCGTCTGCACCGTGCCGGCGTTGCGCGATGAAAGGCCTGAGGTGTCTGCGTAGCCCACCGGTGCCGACGCCGTAACCCCTGGCGCCTTCGCGACGCTGGACGAGGCCGCGGCCACCGGCGTGCCCGGTGAAACCTGCACCTGCCAGTCGACGGGAACCGCGCGCACCGCCTGTGTGGTCATGGTCGCGCGGCTCGACGTGAAGAACGTGCCGAGCGCGGCGAGCAACAGGACGGCCAACGCGACACCCGCCGACTGCCCGATCATCCTTCCGGTGCGTCGATGGAGCAAGCCGCCCAGCCAGGTCAGGACGAGCATGTGAGCTCCTCGGTCCGTAAGGCGCCGTCGCGCATCACCCATCGCGCAGCGAGACGCTCACCGATGGCGGCATCATGGGTTGCGACCACCAACGCGGCGCCTCCAAGCACGGCCACGGTCACGATCGCCTCGAGGAGACGTCCACCGGTCGCCCGGTCCTGCTGGCCGGTGGGTTCATCGGCCAGCACCAGCCGAGGCGATCCGGAGAAGGCGCGAGCGATGCCCGCTCGCTCGGACTGTCCACCCGAGAGCTCCTCGGGGAGTTTGTTCGCCACGGTGTCGACCTCGAACACGTGCAGCAGGTCGCGTGCCGCGGCGGTGGCGCGGTCTTCGTCCGCCCCGGCAAGGATCATCGGCAATGCCACGTTCTCCACCACGGTGAGCGGCGGCAGCAGGCTGGGACCTTGGAACGCCACACCGACCCGCCCGGGACGGAGATCCTCCCGGCTTCCGAGGGCGGGCCACTCGATCGAGCCGGACGTGGGCACATCGAGGCCGGCGATCAGATGCAACAGGGTGGATTTCCCGCTGCCCGAAGGCCCCAGGAGCGCGACGGTGTCGGCCGCCTCGACGCTGAAGGTGGCGTCGGTCAGGGCCTTCACCTGAGCGCTGCCGACGCCATACGCGCGCTCCATCGACACGGCGCGCACCAATGTGTCAGGCATCGACGATCCTCCCGTCGTCCAAGTGCACGATGCGGTCGGCTTCCAGTGCCGCGCGCGTGCTGTGGGTCACGATCACGACGGCCTGCCCAGACCCGGCCCTTCGCCGCAAGAGGTCCAAGATCAGCTGTTCGTTCACCTCGTCCACCTCGCCGGTGGGTTCGTCGGCGAGCAGCAGCGGCGGATCGTTGGCAAGCGCGACGGCCAATCCCGCGCGCGCTGCCTCGCCTCCGGAAAGCGTCGCCGGCCGTGCGTGCGCGCGCTCGGCCAGGCCCACGTCGGCGAGCAGGGAGGGAACCGACGCCCGAGCGCCATCGGCGCTCCGCACGAGCGTCTGCGCCGCCCGGACGTTGTTCTCCACGCTCAGGTGATCGAGGAGGTTGCCCGATTGCTGCAGAACCCCGATCCAGCGCGCGCGCAGCTCCGCGCGCAGAGCCTCCGGACGCCGCGTGATGCGCGCGCCCGCCACCGACACGGATCCACCATCGGGCTCGTCGAGCCCGGCGAGACAACTGAGCAGCGTCGATTTCCCGCTGCCCGAGGGACCGACGATGGCAAGGATCTCGCCAGCGGCAACCGTCAGCGACACTCCCCGCAAGGCAAACGTCTCGTCGTCGCCCGCGTGGTAGAAGCGATAGAGGTCGTTGGCTTCCAACACCGTCTCGGGCTGACGCCCGGTCGAAAGGCTCGCCGTCATGATCAGGCCGTCTTCAGGCTCTGCGTCACGATCCGCCAGGGATCCACGTTGTCCGCGCCCACGGGCGACAGCAGCGTCAGCGTGGTGCGGGTCCCGGCGTGGAAGAGCTCGTAGCGCAAGACGTCCAGTCGGTACTGCTTGCCGGTGACGGCGTTCGGATCGCTGTTGGCCTGATAGGAGATCAGGACCGCGAACCCGGCCGGCAATGTGACCTCGGTCACACTCGTCAGCTTGAACGCGCGGACGCTGTTCGCCAGTGCGGGCACGTCGGTTTTCTTCGCGCTGGCCAGCGTCACCGGGGGGCCGGGCTGCGCGTCAACCTGCACGGTGTTGAGTTTGTCGGTGAACGTCACCGACGTGCCCGTGGTCGTACGGCTCCAACCCTCGGGCACCGTCACCGTCCAGCCGCCCTTGACAGAGTGGTACGGGACGAACGCGGTGTTGTCCGGGATGTCGCCCGGCGGATTCGATTCGACCGGCACCGGGGACTCCGACGAGACGGGTGCCTCGGTCGGGGTCGTGCTACCGGTGCCCGAGCCGCTGGGTGCCGCGGTGGAGGTGATGTTGCCCGGGGCGGATGTACCGGTCGTGGAGCCCGATGAGCACGCCGCGAGCAGTGCGCCCCCGATCAGTGTCGCCGCGGCAAGCATGACGAAGCGCCGCATCTTCAGTTCCTCTCCTCATCCATGTATCCGGTGTACGTCGCCGAGGATGAGGGATCGATGAGGATCGGTGGCCTTGGCCAGATCTCTCACGCAACTCTCATGAAAGGGTGTGACACTTGGTCCGGAGGCGTCGATGCGGATCTTATTGGTCGAAGACGAGCTCAAGATGGCCAGAGCCGTGCGTCGCGGCTTGGAGGAAGAGGGCTATGCCGTTGACGCCGTCTCGGACGGGGAGGACGCGCTTCACCGAGCGCTTTACGAGGACTACGACGCGATCGTCTTGGACGTGATGCTTCCCGGCCGCGATGGCTTCGCGGTGTGCCGCGAGTTGCGAACGAAGGGCCGGTGGGCGCCCGTGGTGATGCTCACCGCGCGCGACGGCGTGGAGGATCGCATCCGGGGGCTCGACGCGGGCGCCGACGACTACCTCGTGAAGCCGTTCTCCTTCGGAGAGCTCCTCGCTCGGCTGCGTGCGCTCGTTCGCCGAGGTGCGACCGAGCGACCGACGACGATGACGACCGGCGATGTCGTGCTGGATCCCGCCACACACACGGTCACACGCGGGGCCGAGCCGGTCGAGTTGACCGCGCGCGAGTTCGCGCTGCTCGAGTTCCTGATGCGCCGATCGGGCGAGGTCGTCGGCCGATCCCGGATCTTGGAGCACGTGTGGGACGTGAACTACGAGGGCTTCTCGAACGTCGTCGACGTCTATGTCGGATATCTGCGCAAGAAGCTCGAGGTGCCGTTCGATCGCCCGTTCATACGCACCGTGCGGGGCGTGGGCTATGGGGTCGGTCTTCCTTGAGCATGCCCATCCGGGCGCGGCTCACGATGTGGTACGTCGGGTTGCTCGCGGTCGTCCTCCTCGTCCTCGGCGGATTCTTGATCCTTCGGCTGCATGCGGGTCTCGTCCACGGGCTGGATGACAGCTTGGCAACGCGCGCCGCACAGATCTCGCTCGGTCTCCAGGGTGGTTGCGAGGGCGAGTTCCAGGACGTCAGCGACGCGTCACTCGTGGGTCTGCCGCAGGGTGAATCCGGAGCCCAATTGCTCAGCGCCGACGGCAAGGTGCTCGAATCGGCCGGGGACCCAGCCGCGGAGCAACCGCTCCTTTCCGTCGATCAGGTGAGGTCCGTCGTGGCCGGCGCTGCGCTGCGAGGAACGGTTCACACGGGGCCCGACGGCGAGGGGTTCCGCATGCTCGCGGTGGCCCTTCCCTCGGGCGCCTGCTCCGGGGTGATCGTCGTCGCTACCTCGACAGACGAGGTTGGGCGATCGGTGCGGGAACTGCTGATCCAGCTCTCGATCGGCATCCCGATCGCGCTGTTCGTTGCAGGGCTCGGCGGCTGGTGGTTGGCGGGACGTGCGTTGGCTCCCGTGGCGCGCATGACCCGCGAAGCCGACACGATCGGCATCGAGCGCCTCGACGAGCGGATCGATGTCCCAGCCGCATCGGACGAGATCCGGCGCTTGGCGGTGACGCTGAATGCGATGCTCGACCGCCTCGAGCGGGGCGTCGACGATAAGAGGCGCTTCGCGGCCGACGCGTCACACGAGCTCCGAACCCCGCTCGCGGTGATGCGCGCCGAACTGGATGTAAGCCTGCGCGACGCCGACCTGTCGACGAGCGCGCGCGAGGCGTTGGAGAGTGCCCAGGAGGAGGTCGAGCGCATGCGTTCGATCGTCGAGAACCTGCTCATGCTGGCCCGCGCCGACGACGGCTCGCTCGAGCTCCTGCGCGCTCCGGTGGATCTGGCTGAGGTCACCGAAGCCGTAACCCAGAACGCGTCGGTGCTGGCTCGGCCGAAGCGGGTGGCGATCGTGACGGAGGGCCCGAGCGCGACGGTGCTTGTGGATCGAGCGCGGATCGAGCAGGTCGTGATGAATCTCGTGAACAACGCGATCCGCTTCTCTCCGGGTGGAGGAAGCGTGACCGTCACGACGTGGCTTGGTGACGGCGGCGCAGGGTGGACGGTCAACGATGAGGGGCCCGGCGTCTCTCCCGACCTGGCCGGGCACATCTTCGAGCGCTTCGTCCGTGGCGACGCGGCTCGATCGAACGATGGCGGGAGCGGCTTGGGCCTGGCGATCAGTAACGAGATCGTGAAGGCTCACGGCGGCCGCATCTGGGTGGATCCTCGCCCAGGCGCCGGAGGGTCCTTCTCCGTCTGGCTTCCCGCCGACGGCGCACGCGCTCCGCAAGCGTGAAGGAGGGTCCGGCACATGCCGGACCCTCCTTGTGGTCTGGACGGACAGGATCACTCCTGTCCGTCGAACTGGTGGTCAACGTTGCCTGCCGGATCCTCGTGGCCTCCCGGGCCGTCGGACTCGGCGCCGGATCCGCCACCTGACTCGGTCGCCTGCTCGCCGCCAGCCTCGCTGGTGGCATCGACGCCGGTGTCAGGCGTGGTCTGATCGCCTTCCTGGATGTTGTCCGTGTCGGCACCGGTGGTCGGCTCCGACGACGTGGCCGGAGTGTTCTGGCCCACCGCGGGGGTCTTGGCGAGGGCAACCCCGCCGAGCGACGCCAGTGCCAACACCGCGACCGCCGCGATCGTTATCCGCTTCATCTTCATCTGTGATCACCTCCTCCCGTCGTACTCGACACCAGCGTGCGAGTCGGACGATGAGCGGTCGGTGAAACCTTGATGAGATCCGCTTCATGAAGGCGGCACGGCCGCGCGGACTCAGGAGGCGTCAACCAGCGCGCGGTGGCTGCCACCGACGCCTTGTTGTGCGGCTGTGACACCTGCGTGGCGCTTACGTGACACCCCAGGGCGGGTCGGGTCGCTAGATCCACGAACTCCGGCCCTTGCTGACTGGCGGCACAAGGTTCACGACCGGACCGTCCATGATTCCGGACACATGGATCCGCCGTTCCCTCTAGCGAACCTGCGCGGCGGCACATAGGGTGGCAGTCCGCAGGCCCGCACACGTCGTTGCATAGCTCGTCGCATGAGGGGATAGGTGTCTGAGGGACTGCGTAAGCGGGTAGTCGTGACCGTGTCGGCGGGCGCCGTCATCGGCGTCGTCGAGGTGGTCCTCGCGATCTCGTTCGCCGTGCTCGTCTTCAGCGGGTTCTTGGAAGACGCCCGCCCCTCTGGGATAGGCATCTACCTCGTCGCAGCCTCGCTGACCCTGGCGATCCTCGCCTGGAGGGCGGGCGTCCGCGGCGTGGTCGGAAGCGTGCAGGATGCGGCGGTACCTGTGCTCGCCATCGTCGCATCGAGCGCGGCTCTGCACACGTTCGGCGGCGTCGACCAAGCGTTCCTCACCGTCGTCGCGGCGACCATGATCGTGACGCTGTTGACGGCGTTGACGTTCCTCGTGATCGGGACGTTCCGGCTGGGCAACCTCGCGCGATTCATCCCGTATCCGGTGGTCGGCGGCTTCTTGGCGGGTACCGGATGGCTGCTCACGAAGGGAGGTCTCGCGGTCGCGGCGAGCACGGACCCGCAGTTGGGAACGATCGGCCAGTTCGTGGACCGGTTCGAGCTGGTCCGGTGGCTGCCAGCCTTCGCCTTCGGTGTCGTTCTGCTGATCGCGACCCGGCTCGTGAAGCGGGCGCTCGTGATCCCCGCCGTCCTCGTCATCGGGCTCGCGGCCTTCGCGATCGGCCTGCTCGTCACGGGATCATCGATCCAGGAGGCGCGCGACGGACTCTGGCTGCTCGGACCGTTCCGAGCGGCACGGCTGTGGCAGCCGTGGACCTACCGTGCGCTGACCAGCTCCGGCACCGATTGGTCGGCGGTGTTCCGTGAGGCTCCCGGGATGGCCACGGCGGTGTTCGTCGCGGTGATCGGGTGCCTGTTCAACGTGGGGGGCACCGAGCTGCTGCTCCACGCCGACCTGGATTCGAACCGGGAGCTTCGCGACGCCGGCTTGGTGAACGTCGCCTCCGGCCTCTTCGGCGGGATCCCGGGATACCACGCGCTCAGCCTGACGGCGCTCGCGCAGCAGATGGATGTCGACGGACGGGGGGCCGGCCTCGTGGCCGCCCTCGTCCCGCTCGCGACCGTCGCCTTCGGCGCCTCCATCGTGGGATTGATCCCTCGGATGATCGTCGGGGGCGTGCTGGTATTCGTCGGCCTGTCGCTCCTTGTGGCGTGGATCGTCGACATGCGCCGCTCGTTGCCGGTGGGCGAGTACCTGATCGTCCTCGCGATCGTGCTGACGATCGCCACGAAGGGCATCCTGACCGGGCTCGAGGTAGGCCTGATCCTCGCGGTCATCTTGTTCGCGGTCAATTACGGTCGGATCGACCTCGTGCGAGAGGTCCCGTTCGGGGCCGCGTTCCGCAGCAACGTCGACCGCCCCCCCGGGGACCGTGTCACCTTGGAAGGCCTCGTCGAGCGTGTCCAGATCCTCCGCCTGAACGGGTTCGTGTTCTTCGGAACGGCTCGAGGACTCTTGGAGCGGATCAGCGAACGCGCGAAGGCGGGCCCGATCCGGTTCCTGCTGATCGACCTGCGGCGCGTCACGGGCGTGGACGCATCGGGCGTGTTCGCGTTCCGGAAGGTGGCGCTGCTCGCGGAGGCGAGCGGGTTCGAGGTCGTCTTCGCCGATGCATCGGATCGGGTGCGGGGCCAACTGCAGCGCGGCGGACTGATCGCCGCGGATGGTGTCGTGCGGTTCGAGCCGGACCTGGATCACAGCCTGCAGCGGTGTGAGGACGAATTGCTCGCAGAGGCTGCCCCTGAGGCCGCGGGCCGCCCCGGCGACGGCTTCGCAGACCTCCCGTCACATCTGGAGCCCTACCTCGAACGACGATCGCTCCCTGAGGGAACGGTGCTGATCCAGCAAGGCGACCGACCCGACGACGTGTTCGTGTTGGAGTCGGGCAGCCTGAGGGTGGAGTGGGTGACGTCCGATGGGGCTCGGGTTCGGCTGAATACGGTCCGACCCGGGGTGATGGTTGGAGAGGTGGCCCTGTACACCGGGCTTCCTCGAAGCGCGGACGTGATCGCCGAGGTCCCGAGCGTGGTGCTCGCGCTCAGCCGAGCCTCGATCGAACGATTGGAGGCAGAAGAGCCGGCGACGGCAGCCGCGCTGCACCGGTGGCTCGCAACGACGCTGGCCGTGCGGCTGACCGATGCGCAACGGGTGTACTCCGCGTTACTGGACTAGGAGCCCTGGATCGCCTCGAGGTTCACGGATCCGTAACATGGGATCGGCCGCAACCGCAACCACACCTCGTACGGTTGATGCATGCCAGAGCCGATCGGGATACCTACGGACGGAGCTGCTCGCTCTGCCGTGGTCGCGTTGGTGGCTCACGACGGGAAGAAGGACGACCTGCTGCGCTTGGCGCGCCGGTACCGCTCGACGCTCGAGCGCCTCGAGCTCATCGCGACCTCCCATACCGGCTCGCTGCTCGCGGAGGAGCTGGATCTGCCGATCCAGATCATGCGGAGCGGCCCGCAAGGGGGCGACGTCCAGATCGGTGCCCGGATCGTGACCGGCGAAGTGGACGCGGTGGTGTTCCTGCGCGACCCGCTCACCGCCCATCCCCACGAGCCCGATATCCAGGCGTTGTTGAAGATCTGCGACGTCCATGTCGTACCCGTCGCCACCAACCTCGCCTCCGCGGAGATCCTCCTCCGGTCGCTCACGCAGGCGATCTGGTGGGGCCGCGAAGCGGCGTCTGCGCACGCGTAAGTCCCTCATCCAACGGCGGTGACACGGTGCAGATCGCGTGTGGTGCGGTCTTTGTTTCCGAAACGATACCGGCTCGGAACTGAATGGAGTCTGCGAACCGATGAGCACGCCCGAGGCAACTACGACGGGAACACAGCTCACCCATCGACAGATCCAAACCGTCTTCTTCGGACTGATGGCCGGCATGCTGGTCGCTGCGCTCGATCAGACCATCGTCGCCACCGCGCTGCCGACGATCGTCGGCGATCTGGGCGGATTGAGCCATCTGTCCTGGGTGGTGACGGCATACCTGCTGACCTCGACGATCTCGGTACCTCTCTACGGGAAGGTCAGCGACCTCCTCGGGCGCAAGGTCGTCTTCCAGTTCGCCTTGGTCGTGTTCGTGGTGGGGTCGATGTTGTGCGGCCTCTCGCAGAACATGGTCCAGCTGATCTCGTTCCGCGCGTTCCAGGGACTGGGCGCCGGCGGTCTGCTCGCCATGGCACAAGCGATCATCGGCGACGTCGTCGCACCACGTGAACGAGGCAAGTACCAGGGGTACCTCGGGGCGGTCTTCGCGTTCGCGAGCGTGGTCGGTCCGCTCCTGGGTGGCTTCTTCGTCGACAACCTGACCTGGCGGTGGGTCTTCTACATCAACGTTCCTATCGGGATCGCCGCGTTCCTGATCACGAGCTCTGTCTTGAACCTGCAGTTCGTGCGGGTCCAGCATCGGATCGACTACCTGGGCGCGGCGCTGGTGGCCGGCGCCGCGACGTCTCTGCTGCTGGTGACGGTATGGGGCGGTTCGCAGTACGCGTGGACCTCGCCCGTGATCGTCGTTCTGGGGCTCGCAGGTGTCGCGATGCTCGTCGGGTTCTTCGTCCAGGAGGGCCGCGCGGAGGAACCGATCATCCCGCTCCGCCTCTGGAAGAACCCGGTCTTCAGCGTCTCGACGGGCCTCGAGTTCCTGGTGGGTTTCTCGATGTTCGGCGCGATCATCTTCCTACCGCTGTGGCTCCAGACGGTCGGCGGCGCGAGCGCGCAGAACTCGGGGCTGTTGATCCTGCCATTGATGGCAGGGCTGATGATCTCATCGATCGTGTCGGGCCGCTTGATCACGAAGACGGGCCGTTACAAGCGGTTCCCCGTGACCGGCACCGCCTTGATCGCGATCTCGCTGTGGCTGCTGTCGACGATGGGCGTCGGCACGTCCTACGTCGAGTCCTCCGCCTATATGGTCATCCTCGGCCTCGGGATCGGGATGATCATCCAGGTCATGGTGCTCGCCGTTCAGAACTCCGTCGAACATCGCGACCTGGGAACGGCCACCGCGACCGAGAGCTGCATCCGCTCGATGGGCGGTGCTTTCGGCGTGGCGGTGTTCGGAGCGATCCTCACGAACCAGCTGATGCACAACCTGCAGCGACTGCTTCCGTCGGGATCGTCGATCGACCCGGGAAGCCTGACCGGAAGCCCTGCCGCGATCGCGCAGCTCCCTCCAGCTGTCCACGATGCGGTGATCCAGTCGCTCGCGAACGCACTCCACGTGGTGTTCCTCGCCGCGGTTCCGCTCACGATCGCCGCGTTCGTCGTGACCTGGTTCTTGCCGGAGCGGCCGCTCCGAGAAACCGCACACGTAGGGATGGCCGAGACCCTGGTCGAGGCGTCCGGCGAGCCGTCGCTCGAGCGGACCGCGGAAGAGGTCACGGAGCCGTGAGCGCCGTCGCCCCGACGAGACCCGTCGGCCGGCCACGGGACCCGGATCTCGATCGCGTCATCCTGGATGCGACGATCACGTTGCTCGCCCAAGAAGGGTTCGCGCGGATGTCCATCGAGCAGGTGGCCGCGCGGGCGGGCGTCGGCAAGGCGAGCATCTACCGCCGCTGGCCCTCGAAGGTAGACCTCGTGATCGCAGCGCTCTCTCGTCGAGGAACGGAACACCCGGTGTCCACGGGAGGCTCTGTCCGCGCCCGGCTCACGGAGCTGATCCGGGACCTGTGCAACTCGGTCCGGCGAGAGCCTGCGAAGAGCTTGCTCGCCGCCCTCGTCGCGGAGATCCCGCGGAACCCGGAACTTGCATCAGCGGTCCGCGACGGGTTCCTCGCGAGGCGGCAAGCGACCGCGTTCGCGCTCCTTCGGGAAGGTGTCGAGCGCGGCGAGCTCCGACCGGACCTCGATCCCGAGCTCGCGAGCGACACGCTCGTCGGACCGATCATGCTGCGGCTCCTTCTCACCGGCGGCCGGATCACCCGCGGGCTCGCGGTGACGTTGGTCGACGCGTTCTACGAGGGTTGGGGCGTCGGGCGTCGCCACGACGGCTGACTCGCCAACGGCCCTTCGGTCGTCCGGACCGATCGGGCGACTCGGCCGCCGTATCCTTCGTCCGGCGACGGGTTCGACCGGTTGGTCGGATCTTCGTCAGTGAGCTGTCGATTCCGCCATTCTCGTTCGTCTCAAGGGCGACCGATCCCGAGGAGGAGGAAGCGATGAAGTACATGCTGTTGATCCATCAGGGCGACTCCCCAACGCCGCGGTCGCCGGAGGCGTGGGCGACCCTTTCGGAGGACGAGCAGAAGGCCGTCTACGCCGACTATCAGGCGATCAACCAGACCCCGGGCGTCACCCCTGGCCTGGGGCTCGACGCTCCCGAGACGGCGACCACCGTCCGGGTCCAGGACGGCAAGACGCTGACCACGGACGGCCCGTTCGTCGAGATCAAGGAGGCGATCGGCGGCTACCTGCTCTTCGAGGCCGATGACCTCGACGCCGCGATCGAGCTGGC
>JALYLP010000569.1 GCA_030774195.1 Actinomycetota bacterium
AGCCGGCGGGATCGAGGGGGGCATGTCCACCGGACAACCGATCCGGCTGCGCGCCGCGATGAAGCCGTTCTCCACCGTCCCGCGCCCGCTCCGGACCGTGGATCTCGCGACCGGGCAGCCCGCGGTCGCGATCAAGCAGCGGACCGACGTATGCGCGGTGCCGGCCGGCGGGGTCGTCGGCGAGGCGGTCGTCGCGTTCGTGTTGGCCGACGCGACCCTCGAGAAGTTCGGTGGAGACTCGCTCCCGGAAACGAGAAGGAACCTCGACCGGTACCTGGAGGCGCTGCCGTGATCGTCTATCTGGTCGGGATGCCCGGCTCGGGCAAGTCAACCGTGGGCCGCGAGGTCGCGGGACGGCTGGGCGTTCCGTTCGTCGACCTCGATGGGGAGGTCGAGCGGCGCTACGGCTCGACCGTCGCGGAGATCTTCGCGGGCGAAGGAGAGGCGGCCTTCCGCGCACTCGAGGCGCGGGCGCTCGTCGAGGTGTCGCGGCATGACCCGTCGGTGGTCGCATGCGGCGGTGGGGTGGTCCTGGAGCCCGCGAACCGGATCGCGCTGCGGAACACCGGGTCCTGCGTGTACCTAGATGTCCCCCTCGACGTGTTGGAGGAGCGTGTCCGGCCGGGCGCCGAGCGACCCCTGATCCGGGCCGAGGGCGATCTGGAACGACTCTTGGCCGAACGGGAGGGTCTGTACCGGGAGTTCGCGGCACACGTCGTCGACGGCAGCGGGCCTCCCGGAGAAGTGGCCGACGCGATCGTGGAGGAACTCCGTTGGAGCGCGTGACCGTCCGAGTCCCCGGGCGGTCCTACGAAGTGATCGTCGGTTCTGGCGTGCTGGAACGCACCGACGAGTTTCTGCCGGTGTTCCCCGGCGCGACCCAGGCGTTCGTCGTGGCGGACCGCACCGTGCACGACGCCTGGTTCCCGCCCCTCGCTGCGGCGCTGGAGCGAGTCCGGCTGCCCGCGGTGCCGTTGCTCGTCCCGGCCGGTGAGGAAGCGAAGAGCCTCGACGTGTACCGCGCGCTCGTGCACCAGCTCGCGACGCAGGAGGCGCATCGAGACGACCCGATCGTCGCCCTCGGAGGTGGCTCGACCGGGGATCTAGCCGGGTTCGTGGCATCCACGTACATGCGTGGGACGCCGTTCGTCCAGGTGCCGACGACGCTCACCGCGCAGGTTGACGCGTCGATCGGAGGGAAGACCGCCGTGAACCTCCCCGAGGGCAAGAACCTCGTGGGGGCGTTCCACCAGCCGTGCGTCGTGCTCAGCGAGGTCTCCGCGCTCGAGTCCCTTCCGGATCGCGAGTTCCGGGCCGGACTCGGCGAGGTCGCGAAGTACGCGTTGACGATCGACGTCGACCTGCTCGAGCAACTGGAGCGCGACCCCTCGCCCGTCCTGGCGCGCGATCCGGACGCGCTCGAGCGACTCGTCATCCGATGCGTTGCGGCGAAGGCCGGGGCCATCGCCGAGGACGAGCGCGATACGGGTGGCCGCCTGGTCCTCAACTACGGCCACACGCTCGGACACGCGCTGGAGCGGCTGGATGCGTTCGCGGGCAGGTCGCACGGGGAGACGATCGCGGCGGGGATGGTGTTCGCCGCGCGGTTGAGCGAAGGGCGCGGCCTCGGTGCGGAGGGACTCACCGCCCGGACCGTCCGGCTGCTGTCGTCGCTCGGCCTGGACCCCGCCGGTCCCATGCCGCCGGCGGATGACATCCTCCATGCCTTCCAGCTGGACAAGAAGTTCCGTGACGGTGTCCGCTTCGTCCTGCTCGAGGACGTCGGTCGCCCACGGATCGTCGACGGCGTGCCCCCGGACGATGTGCGCCGCGTCCTCCACGAGATGGGAGCTCCCGCATGAACGTGCTCTACCTGTTCGGTCCCAACATGGGGGCGCTCGGGCAACGCGACCCCGATACCTACGGATCGCAAACGCTCGCCGAGATCATGCACGACGTGGATCGGCGGGCCAGCGAGCTCGGGCACACGGTCCAGTGGAAGCAGTCCGATCATGAGGGAGATCTGATCGGGTGGTTGCTCTCGGCGCCGAGCGAGGGGGTGGACGCGGTCGTGCTCAACCCCGGTGCCCTGGCACACCAGTCCTACTCGCTCCGTGACGCGGTGGAGGCCTGCTCGGCGCCGGTGATCGAGGTGCACATGTCGAACATCTACGCGCGCGAGTCCTTCCGGCAGACGTCGGTGATCTCGGCGGTCTGCAGAGCCACGATCGGTGGTCTCGGAGCCGGTGGCTATCATCTCGCGCTGGAGGCGATGCCATGGATCATCAGCTGAGGAGACGCGCGGTCGCCGCGCGTCTCGACGACCTCGGGGTTGACGCGTTCCTCGTGACCGACCTCGCCAACACGCGATACCTGACCGGCTTCACGGGTTCGAACGGACAGATCCTCATCGGGGGTTCCTTCGAGCTCTTCCTCACGGATGGGCGATACGCGGAGCAGGCCCGTCGCGAGTTACCGGACATCGACCGATACGCGTCCGACCGCTCGTACCGTGGCGCGGTCGCGGAGCGTTGCGCGTCGAGCGCGGTCGCGCGGCTCGGCGTCGAGGCCCACCGGATGACCCTCACCGAGCATGCTCGACTGGCCGAGGCGGTGGGGAACGACGTCGAGCTCGTCGCATCCGAGGACGTGGTGGAGACCGGACGCTGCGTGAAGGACGACGAGGAGCGGGAGCTGATCCGCAGGGCGCAGGGGGCCACGGACGTAGCGTTCAGCGGGATCATGGATCGGTTCGCGCTCGGCCTCTCGGAGGGATGGATCGCTCGGGAGCTCGAGCGTTTGATGCTCGAGTCCGGGGCGGACGGGCTCGCGTTCGATCCCATCGTGGCCTTCGGCGAGAACGCGGCGGAACCCCATCATGAGCCGGGCCACCGCGTCCTCGAGGAAGGCGACGTGATCAAGCTCGACATCGGAGCGCTCGTCGAGGGCTACCACGCGGACATGACCCGGACGATCGCGTTCGGTCAGCCCGCGGCCGAGCTGCAGAAGGTCCACGACATCGTTCGGCAGGCGCAACAGGCCGCGATCGACGTGGTGCGCGCGGGCGTGACGGGCGTCGAGGTGGATGCCGCGGCCCGGTCCGTCATCACCGAGGCGGGCTACGGGGACCGCTTCGTGCATGGTCTGGGTCATGGGGTCGGCCTCGAGATCCACGAACAGCCGTGGCTCGGAACGACCCGGGAGAACGAGCTTCCGGAGGGCTCCGTGGTCACGATCGAACCGGGGATCTACCTCCCCGGGATCGGCGGCGTCCGGATCGAGGACATGGTGGAGGTCCGGGACGACGGGTGCGCGGTGGTCGGGGTCTCGACGCGTGACCTGATCGAACTGTGAGGGAGACCGGGTGAGCGTATCCACGAACGACCTGAAGAACGGCATGACGCTCGACCTCGATGGAACCCTGTTCCAAGTGGTCGAGTTCCAGCACGTGAAGCCCGGCAAGGGAGGCGCGTTCGTGCGCTCGAAGCTCCGCAACGTCAAGACCGGCGCCGTCGTCGAGAAGACGTTCAACGCCGGCGTGAAGGTCGGGCTCGCGATCGTCGAGCGCAAGTCGATGCAGTACCTGTACGCCGATGGCGGTGACTACGTGTTCATGGAAAAGGACACGTACGAACAGGTGCACGTGCCGGGTGAGGTCATGGGCGACGCCCCCCGATACCTCGCGGAGTCGGGCGAGGCTCAGATCGCCATGCACCAGGGTGTGCCCATCGCCGTCGAGCTCCCCGCTTCGGTCGTCCTGGCGATCGTCCAGACGGATCCGGGAGCGAAAGGTGACACGAGGACGGGAGCGATGAAGCCCGCGAAGCTGGAAACGGGTGTCGTCGTCCAGGTGCCCCTGTTCGTCGAAGAGGGTGAGCGCGTCAAGGTCGACACGCGATCGGGCGAGTACCTCGAACGCGTGAAGGGCTGAGGTGGGGAGTCGCCGGGAGGACCGACGGATCGCGATCGACGTCTTGTACCAGGCCGATGTGACCGGGCATGCGCCTGGGGCGGTGGTCGCCGGGTGGCACGAGGCCGGCCGCGACATCCCGACGTTCTCCCGCGAGCTGGTCGAGGGCGTCGAAGCGCATCTCCCCTCGATCGACCTGCTCCTCGAGCGCGACGCGGAGGGGTGGAGCGTCGACCGGATGACGTCGCTCGACCGCACGATCCTGCGGGTCGCCGTGGAGGAATTGCTCTATCGAGACGACGTGCCCGCGTCGGTGGCGATCAGCGAAGCCGTAGAGGCCGCGGCGGAGCTCTCCACCGACGAGTCGAAGCGGTTCGTCAACGGGATCCTGGGACGGATCGCGCGCGACGAGGCGTCGCGTGACGACGGAGGTCGTTCGTGACGGAGGTCGTTCGTGAGGGCGGCCGGGTGGCTCAGGAGGTCGGCGGCTGCTCTGCCGGTTTGGGCGGTTCTGCCGCGGCGGGCGGCGTCTGAGCTGGGGGCGGCTGCGTCGTGTCTTCGACGGCGCCCTCACGTATGCCTTTCTTGAACTCACCTTGTGCGCGGCCCACGTTGCGAGCGATGTCGGGGATCTTCTTCGCACCGAAGAGGACGGCGACCGCGATGATGCCGACGACGATCCATTCAGGTCCCATGGTTCAGGCGCACCTTTCGCGTTCGGGAAGGCTCCGACCCAGCATACGCCGGGCGGGACGATGCGGACAGGAAGGTTCCCCCGTTGTCCACGCGACGGCCGGCCGGTATGCTCCGTGCGGCCGATCATCCCCTTTAAGCCGGTCCCGCGAGGCCGGGAAGGGAGTCGAGAAGTTGCACGACAACCAGTCCGCCTCCCTGCTCGCTCGGGGAGGCGTTTCCTTCTGAGCGCCAAGGTTATGGAGCCCGACGACGTTCGGCGCGCGCTCACCCGGATCGCCCACGAGATCCTGGAGCGTGACAAGGGCGCCGCAGATGTGGTTCTCGTGGGCATCGCGGACCGCGGCGACGATCTGGCGCGACGCCTCGCGGAGGAGGTCCGCCGGATCGAGGGGCCGGAGGTGCCGGTCGGCGTCCTCGACATCACCTTCTACCGCGACGACATCGGGATGCGAGCGGATGCGCCCGAGGTCCACGAGACGCGGATCCCGTTCGACGTTTCGGGGAAGGTCGTGGTGCTGGTCGACGACGTGTTGTTTACCGGTCGCACGATCCGTTCGGCGATGGACGCTCTGATGGACCTGGGGCGCCCGCGCAAGATCCAGCTCGCCGTGCTCGTCGATCGGGGCCATCGCGAGCTGCCGATCCGCGCGGAATTCGTCGGCAAGAACGTGCCGACGGGTCGCGCGGACGACGTTCGGGTGCTCGTCGCCGAGCTCGATGGCGAGGACGCGGTCGTCGTCGAGGGAGCACGGTGACATGAACGAGCATCTCCTGTCGATGCACGATCTGAGCGCGACGGACGTGACGCGGATCCTCGACACCGCGGAGTCGTTCCGCGAGGTCGGCACGCGTGTGATCAAGAAGGTCCCGGCCCTCCGTGGTCGCACGGTCGTGAACTTCTTCCTGGAGAACTCGACCCGGACCAGGATCTCCTTCGAGCTGGCCGCCAAGCGGCTCTCGGCCGACGTCATCAACTTCAGCGCGGGGGGATCGAGCGTCGCGAAGGGAGAATCGCTCAAGGACACGGCGCTCACGTTGCAGGCGATGGGCGCCGACGCGATCGTGATCCGCCACTCTTCGAGCGGCTCTCCGCTCCAGCTGACCCGGTGGGTCGACGCTCACGTGCTCAACGCCGGCGACGGCACGCACGAACATCCGACGCAAGGTCTCCTCGATCTGTACACGATGCGCGAGAAACTCGGGCGTCTCGAGGGCCTCCGCGTCGGGATCGTCGGAGACGTGCTGCACTCCCGCGTGGCCCGCTCGCTGAGCTTCGGGCTGGTCAAGATGGGAGCCGAGGTCACCCTGGTCGGGCCGCCGACGCTGATCCCGCCGGAGGCACCGGCATGGGGCGTGCAGGTCAGTTACGACATCGAGGGCGTGCTCCCCAAGCTCGACGTCTGCTACGTGCTCCGGGTCCAGCGGGAACGCCAGCGGCTCGAGTACTTCCCGAGCGTGCGCGAATACGCGCGCCTGTTCGGCATCACGCGTGACCGGGTTGCCCTGATGCCCGAGGGCGGGCTCATCATGCATCCGGGTCCCATGAACCGAGGCGTCGAGATCGATTCCGACGTTGCCGACCTGCCCCGTTCCGTGATCGAGGAGCAGGTGACGAACGGCATCGCCGTCAGGATGGCGTTGCTATTCCTGTTGCTCGGGGGCGCGAAGGGAGACGCCGGGTGAGCACACGCTTCGTGTTCGAGGGTGGCCGCGTCGTCGACCCGGCCGCCGGCGTCGACGAC
>JALYLP010000570.1 GCA_030774195.1 Actinomycetota bacterium
CGGTCACTGCGAGGTCCGCCTCGGCAGCGTGCAAGCTCGAGCGTTGCGTCCCGGCCCTGGTCGCTGACGCGTTCAACCGGTCGGACACGTGCCCCACTGCCCAATCGATCACGTGGGCATGAAGCAACTCGGGTGAACCACCCGTGTCCTCCATCAGATCGCTCAACGGCAGGTCGGTCGGGGACGCGCCCGCATAGAGCGTGGCGAGCTCGACCACTTCGTGGGCGCTCAGCGGCTCCAGGTTTCGGCGAGCACTGCCGTCCGGATCGACCTGTTCCGTCAGGTCCTTCACCCAGCGGGCCAACGGCTCTTCGCAAGTGGCCACGACGAGCAGGTCTCGTCCCTGGGCCTGTTGGAGGAGGAGCTCGAACGCTTCCCGCCCCCGCTCGATCTCCTCGGAGAGATCGTCGACGATGACGAGCGCCGGTTCGTCGGTCGAGGCGGCCTCCTCGAGGCGCCGGATCGCCCCGTCGGTCGGCGCAGCACAGCCGATGTAGGTGACGGTCGCGCCGTCCAGGCTCGCCTCGCGCGCCAGTTCCGCGGTCAGTCGCGTCCGCCCCATCCCCGGCGCTCCGATGACGAACACTGCGCGGCCGTGCCCATGGCGCGCACGGCGCCAGGACCATCGGAGCCACCGGAGTTCCTTGTCTCGGCCGACGAATGGGCTGACGAGATCCAGCTCTGGTGGGAGATCGGCGTTGGCCGTGAGGACGGGCTTCGGCGACCCCGTCGTGATCCGCGCTCGTGCCGCTTGCACCCGAACTGCCCGAACCGGTTCGCTGATCCCCTTCATCTGGAAGGGTTCCGTCGACTCGTAGGACATCCCGTCGATCGTGCTGGCGAGATGGATCACAACCTCGCTCGCCAGCACCTCGCCCGCGCCGGCCTTGCTGCAGAGCCTGGCGGCGAGGTTCAGCGCGCCGCCCCGGTACCCGCCGGCGACCGGGACGGCTTCTCCAGCGTCGAGCCCGAAGCCGACGCCCAGTGGAAGGGCCGGATCGTCGACGGTCGCCTCCGAGAAGGCATCGGCGAGCTCCGTTGCGGCGCGGAGAGCGTTGCGCGCGGACGTGAAGACGGCGAGCGCTTCATCGCCCCGAAGTTCGAGGAGCACGCCTCCGCAGGCTTCGACACCCTCCTGAGCGATCTCCGCGAATCGCTCCGCCAGCCGGCCCGCGGCCTCATCTCCGTGTTGTTGCGTAAAGGCCGTGTAGCCGCGCACGTCGGCGATCAGGAAGGTACGGATCGCGGGGCCTTCGGTCGAGGTCGACGTCATGGAACGGTCCACGGTGGGCAGGCGGATCGGATCCCCATGATGACCTCCGGCAGAGGCGCCGATTCTGGCACATGCTCCCTCCGCCGGAAACGGTTTGAGGTGCACCAGCTCGGGCTCGGCGTGGTCGACCGCGGGAGTACCCTCCTCTCGGGAGGATGGCCGAGCGGACGAAGGCGACGGTCTTGAAAACCGTTAGCGGGGCAACTCGCTCCAGGGTTCGAATCCCTGTCCTCCCGCTTCACGACTTAGGTCAGGTCATGAGTCGCTTTCGATGCCCACGCCCAAGCGCCTCCGCCGGGCGATGGTGAGAGCCGCGGCCCCGAGCAGCAGTGAGCCAAGCATGTCGATGGCCAACCCTTGCAGGTCCCGGCCGGTCGATGCGGTCGTCGTGTCCCCGTTGTCCCCGCCGGTGCCGTCGTTCCCGTTCCCGTTTCCACCGGACGCACCCAACACCTGAACGGTCTTCGTCCCCGCGTCGTTCCCCGGGTCCGGGTCCCTCTGATCGAAGCCTGTGACCGTGGCGACGTTCTCGATCGAGGTACCGCCGACGGCATCGACGCGCACCAGCATCACGAGGGTGGCGCTCGAGCCGTCGGGGATCGTGGCCACCGTCCACAGCCCGGTCAGCGACGCGTAGGTGCCGTGAGTCGTCTGCGAGGACAGATACGAGAGACCGTCCGGCAGGGCGTCGAGTACGACCACGCCCGTCGCAGCGTCCGGACCACGGTTCGCGACGACGATCGTGTAGGTAATCGTGCCGCCAGCCGTTGGGCGGTCGGTGTCCGAGGTCTTCGACACGGCGAGGTCGGCGCGCCTCGGGCCAGAGGAAGGTTGGTTCACGGTCGTGGTGACGCTCGCGACGTTGTTCGACGCTTCGGGGTCGCTCGTGTCGCTGCTGGCGGTGGCGCTGTTCGTGATGTCGCCGGCAACAAGCGTCGTGACGACGACGTCGATCGTTGCGTCGCTCCCGCTCGCGATGGTGCCCAGCTGACAGGTCAACGTCCCCGATGACTCGGTGCACGTG
>JALYLP010000571.1 GCA_030774195.1 Actinomycetota bacterium
GGAGGTTTGGGGTGGGGCGGATCGGTATCTTGACCGGGGGCGGTGATTGCCCGGGCCTGAACGCCGTGATCCGGGCCGTGGTGCGCAAGGGTGTCAATCGCTACGGGCACGCCATCGTCGGCTACCGGGATGGCTGGGGCGGCGTCCTCGAGGATCGTCACACCCATCTCACGCCGGACAACACCTCCGGCATCCTTCCTCGCGGGGGCACCATCCTGGGATCCTCTCGGACGAACCCTTTCAACCAGGAAGGGGGCCTCGAGCGGGTGAAGGAGAGCCTTTCCTCCGAGCGCATCGACTGTCTCATCGCAGTCGGGGGCGAGGACACGCTGGGTGTGGCGCACAAGCTGAGCGCCGAGGAAGTGAACGTCGTCGGCGTTCCGAAGACGATCGACAACGATCTCAGCGGCACCGACTTCACTATCGGATTCAACACCGCCGTCCAGATCTGTACCGAGGCCATCGACCGTTTGCACACCACTGCGGAGTCGCACCACCGGGTGATGCTGCTCGAGGTCATGGGCCGCCACGCAGGATGGATCGCGACCTATGCCGGCATCGCCGGGGGCGCTCACGCGATCCTCGTTCCGGAGCGTCCTTTCGACATCGACGAGGTCTGCGAGCACCTCCGCCACCGCCACCAGCAGGGACGTACGTTCTCGATCCTGGTGGTCGCCGAGGGAGCGCAGCCGGCCGACGGCTTCGCACTGGTCCAGAAGGAAGAGACCGACGCGTTCGGCCACGTGCGCCTCGGTGGGATAGGAGTGACCCTCGCAGAACAGATCGAGCAGCGAATCGGCTTCGAGACGCGTTCGACGATCCTTGGACACATCCAGCGCGGCGGCACCCCCAGCGCATTCGACCGGGTGCTCGCGACGCGGTTCGGGATCGCTGCGATCGACGCCGCCGAGGAACGCGACTACGGGAAGATGGTTGCGCTGCAGGGCACGAACATCGTTCGCGTCTCCTTGAGCGAAGCGGTGGGAACGCTCAAGACGGTGTCGCCGGACCTGTTCGAGAGTGCGGAAGTCTTCTTCGGCTAGTTGGGCGTCATCGATGTCGCAGATGTGAGATTCACGCTCCCCGGCGGCCGAGCCTTGTTCGACGGCGTCTCCTTCCGGGTTGCGGACGGCCAACACGTCGCCCTCGTGGGAGCGAACGGTGCCGGAAAGACGACGCTGCTCAGGTTGATCGCCGGCCGGGTGCCGCGCCGGGGCGGTCATATCCATCTCGATGGGTCCCTGGGACTGATGCAGCAATTCGTCGCCGCGGGGGCCGCCCCGGAGACGATCCGGTCGTTCTTGCTCGGCTATGCCCACCCCAGGGTTCAAGTCGCAGCGGCGGGGCTGGCCAAGGCAGAGGACACGGCGCGCCGCACCGGAGAGCAGAAGGCCCAAGTGCGCTACGCGACCGCGCTCGCGCGATGGGGCGAAGCCGGTGGCTACGACGCCGAGGTGCTGTGGGACACGTGCACTACCGCCGCCCTGGGAGAACGGTTCGAAGAGGTTGCCGGCCGTCAGGTGCGGACGCTTTCCGGTGGAGAACAGAAGCGCCTCGCACTCGAGGTGCTGTTTCGCTCCGACTTCGATGTGCTGTTGCTCGACGAGCCCGACAACTTCCTGGATATCCCGGCGAAACGGTGGCTCGAGGAGCTCATCAACGAATCTCGCAAGACCATCTTGTACGTGAGCCACGACAGAACGCTGCTGGCAAGGACGTCACGGCGAATCGTGACCCTCGAAGGGCACGGCGCGTGGGTGCATGAAGAATCGTTCGACAGTTACCTCGAAGCCCGCAGCCGGCGGGTCGAGCGGATAGCGGGCGAGAACCGGCGCTACCAGGAGGAACGCGACCGGCTGTACGCATCGATGAAGGAGTACAAGCGTCGGGCCGCGCTTAGCCCGGCGAATGCATCCCGGGCCAAAGCCGCAGAGACGAAGCTGCGACGCTTCGAGGAGACGAGTGTGGTGCGCGAGCGCCCCCGCGAGCAAAACGTCCGGATGCATCTCCGCGGCGGCCGCACGGGGAAGATCGTCTTCCGGAGCGACCGCCTGTCGTTCCCGGGACTCGTCGAGCCGTTCAGCGCCGAGGTGTGGTTCGGCGAACGGATCGGCGTCGTTGGGCCCAACGGCAGCGGCAAGAGCCACTTCTTGAGGCTGCTTGCCGGCGAGGACCTCGCGCACGGAGGAGGATGGATGCTGGGAGCGCGCGTTGAGCCAAGCCTGTTCCATCAGACGCACGAGCGGCCCGAACTGGCCGACAAATCACTGCGCGACGTGATCACCAAAGGAGGCGTCGACCTCAGCACCGCGATGTCGCGCC
>JALYLP010000572.1 GCA_030774195.1 Actinomycetota bacterium
ACCCCGAAGAGCGCCGCGCCCGCCAGGAACATGCACGCCTCCCAGCCTCGCGATCGGCTCACCCCACCACGACCTCGCCGCCGCGGATCACGGTGTGGATCAGCGGGACGCCCGGTCGGTACGCCAGGTGCACGCAGGAGGGAGCGTCGATCGCGATCAGGTCGGCGCGGGCGCCTACGGTGAGGCGGCCGACATCGGTGCGACGGAGGGCCGTCGCACCGCCGGCGGTCGCCGCCCACACGGCCTCGTGCGGCGTCATCCCCATCGCCGTGACGGCGAGCGCCACGACGATGGGCATGCTCGTCGTGAACGATGTCCCGGGGTTGCAGTCGGTCGCGAGCGCCACGGTCACGCCCGCGTCGAGCAAGGCGCGGGCATCCGGCCACGGCGAGCGGGTCGAGAGGTCGGCCACCGGGAGCAGGGTCCAGACGACGTCCGCCGCGGCGAGCGCCTCCCGGTCCTCGGCTCGCAGATAGTTGAGATGGTCGGCACTCGCCGCCCCCAGCTCGGCGGCGAGCTGAGCGCCGGGGCCGTGCTCCAGCTGGTTCGCGTGGACGCGGAGCCCCATCCCCCGGTCACGCGCAGCAGTCAGCACCCGACGCGCCTGCGGGCCGTCGAACGCGCCGCGATCGCAGAACACGTCGCACCACCCCGCGAGCGGTGCGCACGCATCGAGCATCGCGCCGCACACCAGATCGACGTAGCCGTCCGGGTCGTCGGCGCACTCGGCCGGGACGACGTGGGCGCCGAGGAACGTCACCTCGTCACCGATCGCCGCAGCGATCGAGAGCAGCCGGGCCTCGTCCTCGACCGTGAGGCCGTATCCGGACTTCACCTCGAGCGTCGTGGTCCCCGACCGGAGCGCCTCGGCGGCGAGCCGGCGTGCCCCGTCCAGCAACGCTTCGTCGGTGGCGGCGCGGGTCGCCTCGACGGTCGCACGGATACCACCGGCCTCGTACTGCTGGCCCCGCATCCGCGCATCGAACTCCTCGGTCCGATCGCCCGCGAAGACCAGGTGCGTATGGGCGTCGACGAAGCCGGGCAGCGCGGCGCGTCCGCCGAGGTCGAGCGACGGGCCCGGGACGCCCTCGGGCGCCCCGGCTCGCGGTCCGGCCCAGACGACCCGGTCGCCGTCGATCGCGACCGCCGCATCGTGGACGATCCCGAGGGCCGGACCGTGGGACGGGTCGTTCGTGACGAGCTCGCCGATCCCCTCGACGAGCACGGGTCACGCCTCGGTCATCGGGATCCGGACGTCGCGCTCGGCCGCGACCTGCTCGGCCGCCTCGTAGCCCGCGTCGACGTGGCGGAAGATGCCCATCACGGGATCGTTCGTGAGCACGCGCTCGGCCTTCTGCCCCGCGAGCTCGGTCCCGTCGACCACGACGACCTGGCCCGCATGGATCGAGCGTCCGATGCCAACGCCCCCACCGTGATGGATGCTGACCCATGAGGCGCCACTCGCGGTGTTGACGAGCGCGTTCAGCAGCGGCCAGTCGGCGATCGCGTCCGAGCCGTCAAGCATGGCCTCGGTCTCGCGGTAGGGCGAAGCGACGGAGCCGCAGTCCAGATGGTCGCGCCCGATCACGATGGGCGCCGACAGCTCGCCGCGGGCGACCATGTCGTTGAACCGCATCCCCAGCCGATGCCGCTCGCCGTATCCGAGCCAGCAGATGCGCGCGGGGAGGCCTTGATACGCGACGCGCTCCCCCGCCATCCGGATCCAGCGCGCGAGCGGCTCGTTCCCGGGGAACTCCTCCAGCACGGCTCGGTCGGTCGCGGCGATGTCGGCCGGATCGCCGGACAACGCCGCCCAGCGGAACGGACCTTTGCCCTCGCAGAACAGCGGCCGGATGTAGGCGGGGATGAACCCCGGATAGTCGAACGCGCGGTCGAAACCGCCGAGCCTGGCCTCCGCCCGGAGGTTGTTGCCGTAATCGAAGACCTCCGCCCCGCCGTCGAGGAACGCGATCATCCCGGCCACATGGGCGGCCATCGACGCGCGCGCTCGGCGCGTGTATCCGTCGGGATCGCGCTCGCGCAGGGACGCGGCATCGGCCAGCGAGAGCTCCTGCGGGACGTACGCGAGGGGGTCGTGGGCGCTCGTCTGGTCGGTCACGATGTCGATGGGAGCGTCCATCGCGGCGAGCGCGGGCACGACGTCGGCCGCGTTGCCGAGGAGGCCGATCGAGAGCGCCTCCCGGCGATCGCGGGCATCGGTGGCGAGGCGCAGGGCCTCCTCGACGTCGTCGACCATGACGTCGAGGTAGCGGGTCTTGATGCGCCGCTCGATCCGGGCGGGGTCGATCTCGACGCACACCACGACGCCGTCGTTCAGGGTCACCGCGAGCGGCTGCGCGCCGCCCATGCCCCCGAGGCCGGCCGTCAGCGTGATCGTCCCGGCGAGCGACCCGCCGAACCGCTTCTCGGCGATCGCCGCGAACGTCTCGAACGTGCCCTGGAGGATCCCCTGCGTCCCGATGTAGATCCACGAGCCCGCCGTCATCTGGCCGTACATCGTGAGTCCCAGCGCCTCCAGCCGGCGGAACTCCTCCCAGGTCGCCCATTCGGGGACGAGGTTCGCGTTCGCGATCAGCACGCGGGGAGCCCACTCGTGCGTCGTGACGACCCCGACGGGCTTGCCCGACTGAACCAAGAGGGTCTCGTCGCCCTCGAGGCGCTGCAGCTCGCGGACGATCGCATCGAACGCGGGCCACGAGCGTGCGGCCCGCCCGGTGCCGCCGTACACCACCAGGTCCTCGGGACGCTCCGCGACCTCGGGGTCGAGGTTGTTCATCAGCATCC
>JALYLP010000573.1 GCA_030774195.1 Actinomycetota bacterium
GCCCTGGAACACCAGTGCGAGTACGGCGAGCACCAGACCTGCGGAGAAGATCGCGGTTCCGAACACGAACACCTGCGGAGGGATCCCCACCTTCACGGCACCGTAGACCCACAGGGGGAACGTCACCGTTCGACCGGCGACGAAGTTGGACGTAACGAAATCGTCGATCGAGAGCGCGAACGCTAGCAGTGCTCCCGCCAGGATCCCGGGGAAGATGAGCGGGAGCGTGACCTTCCAGAAGGTGACCCACGGGGTTGCGCCCAGATCCTGCGCGGCCTGCTCGAGCATCGGATCGAACCCAGACAGTCTGGCCCGAACGGTGATCGTGACATAGGCGATGCAGAACATCACGTGGGCGATCAGGAGTGTGGCGAAGCCGCGGTCGAGATTGAGCGTGATGTAGAAGCCCAACAGCGAGGCACCGAGGACGATCTCGGGCGCGGCGATGTTCGTGAACATGACCTGCTCGGTCGCGCCCTTGCCTCGGAAGCGGTACCGGACCAGAGCGAGCGCGAGGAGGGTTCCCAGCGTGGCGGCGATCACCGTCGCCAAGAGCGCGAGCTTGATCGACAGGAAGAAGGCATCGCCCAGGCCAGGGATCCCCTGCCACTCCTTGTACCACTGGGTGGTGAACCCCTGCCATTTGAAGGTGACCTGTGGCAGCGCCGAATGCGATTGGTTGAAGCTGTAGAGGATCATGAAGGCGATCGGGATCAGGAGATAGAGGAAGAACGCGCTCGAGTAGACCGGCAGCACGTAATACGTCCAGCGACGCGAACGTTCCCGCGGGACGGGCGCGAGCTCCTTCGCCGAAGGAACCGATACGTCGGGCGCGAGCGTGCTCACACGTACTCCTCGATCGTTCGCGAGCCCAGGAACTTCGCGTAGGCGGCGATGCCTACGAGCATCAGCACCAACAGGATCACCGACAGCGCGGACGCGGCAGGGTAGTCGGCCGCTTCGAGGAACTTCGTCTGAATCACGTTGCCGATCATGCGGTTGTTCGTCCCGCCGAGGATGAAGGCGTTCACGTAGTCGCCGGCTGCGGGGACGAACGTCAGGAGGAATGCGGCGAAGATGCCAGGGACCGAGAGCGGGAGCACGATGCGCGTGAAGGTGACGCGACGTGTCCCGTAGAGGTCGTGCGAAGCCTCGAGGACGCGCCGGTCGATCCGTTCGAGCGCCACATAGAGGGGAAGCGCGGTGAACGGCAGATAGTTGTAGGCGATACCCGCGATAACGGCCCACCCCGTCGCGAGGATGTGGAAGTTCTCGGGAAGCAGATGCAGATCTTTGAGCGTGCCGACGATGATCCCCTGGTCCGCCAGCAGGAACTGCCATGCGGTCGTGCGGATCACGAACGAGACGAAGAAAGGCACCAGCAGCATCAGGAGGAAGAAATTCTTCCGTTTCGCCCGGAACGCGATCCAGTAGGTGACGGGGAAGGACACGAGCAGGGTCACCAAGGTGGCGCCGCCCGCGTAGATGAAGGATCGGACGATCGTGTCGCTGAACTGGCTGATGACGTCGGGGAACTCGGCGAAGTGCCAAGTGAGCTGGCACGCGAGCGTCACCGAGTCGCATGTCTGGATCGACAGCGACAGCATCGTGACGAGAGGGACCAGGAAGAAGACGACGAGCCAAAGCACGGCGGGCCCGCCCATGAGGTACGGGCTCAACGTCCGCCCGATCCTCTTGTGACGGCGCTGCGGTTCTACCCCGTGTAGATCGGCTCGAACGTGCTGTTCCACTGATCGAGATCCTGAGAGTTCTGGAACTGGTAGTAGGGCTTGGACTTCGAGACCATCTGGGCGTCGGGGAAGACCGTCGGGCTGTTGGCGACCGTCGGATCCTTCAGCTGGTTCGCGATGATCGATTTCGCCGCCGGCACCGGGCAGACGTAGGCGTTGTAGTCCTCGATCAGCGCCTGTACCTGCGGGTCGTACACGTAGTCCATGAACTCCATCGCGGCGACCGGGTTCTCGACGCCGACCGGGATCAGCTGGTTGTCGGTCCAGAACATGGAGCCCTCGTCCGGGATCACGGCCTTCAAGGTGTCGTACCCCTGATAGTTCGCTGCCTGGAAGACGTCGCCCGACCAGACCATCGAGATCCAGATGTCCTCGTTCTTGAGCGCCTTGATGTAATCCTGGTCGTAGTACGATCGCACGAGCGGCTTCTGCTGATCCAACTTCTCGGCTGCTTTCGCCCAATCATCCGGCGTCGACGCGGCGGGATCGACGCCGATCGCGAGCAGCCCCGCGCTCCCGAGCTCGGTCGCGATCCCCATCATCCCGATCTTCCCCTCGTACTTCGGATCGAAGAGCGACTGGATCGAATGGATGTCTTCGGTGATGTACTTCGTGTTGTAGCCGATGCAGGTGTATCCCGACTGCCACGCCATGGTGTGGATGTTCCCGGGATCCCATGCGGGGTCTTTGACGAGCGGGCTGGCGTTCTTGTAGAAGTTCGTCATCCTCGATTGGTCGAGCGGGACCGCCCACCCGAACCCGATCATCTGGCTGAGGGGCGGGTCGCTGTTGGTGAGCACGATCACGTCGTAACCGATGTAGTTGCCGGCTTGCAGATCCGGACGGATCTTCGTGAAGAACGAGGTGTTGTCGTTGATCGGCTCCGTGTAATCGACGGTGATGCCGGTCGTCTGCTGGAACTGCTCGATCGAGGGATGCTTCCCGTGCGCCGTGTCGATGTAGTACGGCCAGTTCGCATAGTTCAGGGTCTTCGTCTCCGGCTGCTGGCTCCACCAGTCGGCCGAGCCCACGCCGTTGGCGGCGGAGCTCGAGGTGCTCACCCCTGCGGTCCCGCACGCCGCGAGGATCGAGGAGAGGCTCAGCGCGCCCGCACCGACGCCCGCCGCGCGGAGGAACCCCCGTCGCGATGTCCGTGACTGGCTGAGGCCGCGCCAGAGCGCGGGATCGATGCCGGGCTGCTGTTGGTCGGTCATTCCTCTACCTCCTCGGGAGAAAGCGCAGCGGATGGTTTCACGATGAACGTGTGCTCAGGGCGCCAGGTGAGTCGGACCTTCCTCCCGGGTGCCGGCGCTTCCTCTGCACCGAGGTTCTGCACGTACACCGTGAGCTCGGCCCCACCCGGTCCCTCGACCTTGTACTGGTGGCTCACCCCGATGTACGTCGCGATCCTGAGCAGACCGGAGACCCAGTTCGCCCCCGCCGGGGGCTCGCCCTCGTCTGCCTCGATGCTGATCTTCTCCGGCCGTACCCCCGCCTTGACCACCGTGTCGATGTCCGACGGAACCTTCGAGGCCGGGATGTGGATGTCCTGGCCGGTGCTCAGACGGATCGTGGCGATATCGCTCTGGTCCCTGACGAGCTCCCCGTCGAGGAGGTTGGAGGCTCCCAGGAACCCGGCGACGAACTCGGTCGCCGGCGACTCGTAGACCAGCTCGGGGGCGCCGATCTGTTCGATCTGCCCACGCCGCATCACGGCCAGACGGTCCGACATGGTCATGGCCTCTTCCTGGTCGTGGGTCACGTAGATGAACGTGATGCCCACTTCCTCCTGGATCCGCTTGAGCTCCAGCTGCATCTGCTTGCGGAGCTTCAGATCGAGTGCGCCGAGCGGCTCGTCGAGCAACAACACCTTCGGCCGGTTGACGAGCGCGCGGGCAAGGGCGACCCGCTGTTGCTGGCCACCGGACATCTGCGATGGCTTGCGCTTCTCGAACCCCTCGAGGTCCACCAAGCTCATCGTGTCGCGGACACGTTGCCCGATGTCCTTCCCTCCGACCTTCTTGCGTCGCAGACCGAAGGCAACGTTCTCGAACACATCGAGGTGCGGGAACAGCGCGTAGGACTGGAAGACGGTGTTGACGTCGCGGCGGTACGGCGGGAGGTCGGTCACGTCGCGCCCGCCGAGGTAGACCGTCCCGAGGGACGGATCCTCGAAGCCCCCGATCATGCGGAGCGTGGTGGTCTTCCCGCATCCGGACGGCCCGAGCAAGCTGAAGAACTCGCCCTCTGCGATGTCGAGCGACAGGTCGTCGACGGCCGGCACGTCCCCGAAGAACTTGGAGACGCGTTCCAGCCGAACGTCGATCTCGGTCAATTCCGCCTCCTCGAGAGGTCCGCCCGGTGCGTTCCCTTCGTCGGCCGGGCGGCGGCGATCATCACATGATCACGCCGGCCTTGAACAGCCTTCAACGGGAACCTTCCCTCCCCCACTTGTACGGGTTGGACGACACGGAGGTTCTCATGATGCCGCGGGGGGCAGGCCGCCGGCGGCGTCCGGCGGCCCCTCGGGCGCCCGTTCACGAGGTCGATCCGGCCCCGTCGCGACGACGGGCCCGATGACCGGGTCGTGCT
>JALYLP010000574.1 GCA_030774195.1 Actinomycetota bacterium
TACATCTTCGACACGTCGGCCACGAGCGGAGACCTCAACACGTGGTTCGAACAGGGCCACGAGGCCGGTACCGGCCCCTACGTCCTTGACGCCTGGAACAAGGGCCAGGAAACCGAGCTCCGCCTGAAGGCCTTCCCCGACTACTGGGGCGGCTGGGACGGGTCGCACTACACGAACATGGTGTTCCGCGTCGTGCCGCAGGCGACGACCGCCGCCCAGCTGCTCCAGTCCGAGCAGGTGTCCTTGGTGGAGCGGCTGACGCCCCAGCTCTGGCAGACGTTCCAGAGCCAGGATGGGTTCTCCACGACGGACTCGAGCTCGTGGCAGACGCTGCTCGCGATGTTGAACACGGCGTCGGGTCCGCTGGCGGACGTGCGATTGCGCCAGGCGATCGCAGCCGGGGTCGATTGGAACGGCATGATGAGCGCCCTTCACGGTGCGGCCCAGCCGCTCTCGGGCATCGTACCGCCGGGGCTGTGGGGTCACGTCGACGGCCTGGACCTCACGTATGACGCGCAGAAGGCGACCGACCTGCTGAAGCAAGCGGGCTACGGGCCGGGGGGCAAGCCACTCGACCTCACGCTCACCTACTTGCAGGGCGACTCCGACGAGCAGCTCGTTGCCTCGCTGATGAAGTCCGATCTGGCGAAACTGAACGTCAACCTCGACGTGCGGCCCCTCGCATGGCCGGCGCAATGGGCGAAGGCGAAATCGTCCGATCCGACCCAGCATCAGGACATCCTGCTCTTCTACTGGTGGCCGGACTACGCGGACCCGTACTCGTGGTTCATCAACCTGTTCCACACGGAGGACAAGCCGTACTTCAATCTGTCCTACTACTCGGATCCGGCGCTGGACGCCACGATGAACAAGGCGGAGGCTCTGGCCGCTTCGGACCGGTCTTCCGCAGAGTCGATGTACGCCGACATGCAGCAGACGATCGCGCAGGAGGTGCCGGCGCTGTCGATCTACACGCAGGTGTACCAGCGGGCGATGCTGTCGTCGGTGGGGGGGTTCGAGGAGAACCCGGCGTATCCGAACGTGGTGTTCGCCTATGACCTGACGCCCTCTGGCTAGGGATGGGGCGGTACCTGGTCCGGCGGATCGCGCTGGCGATCCTGGTCGTGGTCGGGGTCGTCGTGCTCACCTTCGTGATCGCGAGGGTGGTGCCCGGCGACCCCGCCGTGTCGTGGGCGGGCCCGCACGCCTCGCGGGAGCAGATCGCTAACGTCCGGCACGAGCTCGGCCTGGACCGTTCCCTCCCCGTTCAGATCGTCTCGTACTTCGGCGGCGTCGTGCGGGGCGACTGGGGCACGTCGATCCACACCCATCAGCCGGTGCTCTCGGACATCATGGATCGGGCTCCGGCCTCGATCGAGCTGGTCGTGACGGCGATGGTCTTCGCGCTCACGCTCGCGATCCCTCTGGGGCTGGTGTCGGCCCGGTGGAGCGGCCGGGCACCCGACGGCGTGATCCGGATCGGCGCCGTGCTGTCGGTGTCGATGCCGGCGTTCTGGCTCGCGCTGATCCTGCAGCTCGTGTTCTTCCAGCGGCTGCACCTGCTGCCCGTCGCGGGACAGTACGACCCCAACCTTGACTACACCCACCCGCTCACCCAGTACACGCGCATGCCGGCGGTCGACGCGCTGATCACGGGAAATTGGGTCGTGTTCCGCAGCGCGCTGTCGCATCTGGTGCTTCCGGCGATCGTGATCGCCTCGTACCCGCTCGGCGTCGTGACGAGGATGGTCCGGGCCTCCGAGCTCGACTCGCTCGGCGAGGACCACGTGCGCGCCGTCCGAGCGCTCGGGTTCTCGGAGCGCTCGGTATTCGCGCGGTTCGCGCTGAAGCCTGCTCTGGTGCCCGTCGTTTCGGTGATCGCGCTCGTGTTCGCGTACTCGCTCGTGAACACGTTCCTGGTGGAGTCGATCTTCGACTGGCCGGGGCTGGGGAGCTACGCGGCCGACTCGATCTCGTCGCTCGATACGCCGGCGATCGTCGGTGTCACGCTCTTCATCGCGATCGTCTACGTGCTGGCGAACCTGGTCGTGGACCTCGTGCAGGCCTGGATCGACCCGAGGATCGCGGTCGCGTGATGGATGGGTCGGTCGTCGACGCGGACGCCAGGTCGGCGATCGGCTCGGCCATGCGCCGCAACAAGTTGATGACGGTCGGGGCCGCGGCGGCGCTCATGATCTCGGTGCTCGGGCTGCTTGCCCCGCTGCTCGCGCCGTACGCTCCTGACGCCGCGCTCCCGACCCAGACCCTCCTGGCGCCCTCCGCCGTGCACTGGTTCGGAACCGACCAGCTGGGCCGCGACGTGCTCAGCCGGATCCTGTACGGCGCGCGGGTTTCTCCCATGATCGCGTTGCTGGTGCTGTTCCTGGCGTGCGTGGTCGGTGTGCCCCTCGGCATCGCCGCGGGCTATTTCCGGGGTGCCATCGACGACGTGATCATGCGCATCACCGATGTGTTCCTGGCGTTCCCCGCTCTGCTGCTCGCCCTCGCGATCGCAGCCGTCCTTCCACCGTCGATCGGGTCGGTGACGTTCGCGATCGCCATCACCTGGTGGCCCTGGTACACGCGCCTCATCCGGGGGCAGGCGGCGTCGGTGTCGCGGCGACCGTACGTGGAGGGCGCCCGGGCCGCCGGTGTCTCGCACACGCGGATCCTGTTCCGCCACGTCCTGCCGAACTCGCTCACGCCGCTCATCGTGCAGGTGTCGCTCGACGTGAGCGCGGTGATCCTCACGGTGTCGGCGCTCTCGTTCC
>JALYLP010000575.1 GCA_030774195.1 Actinomycetota bacterium
CGAGCACCCGGTCCGCGAGCTCGTCGCGGACCGGGACGGGGTCGAGCGCGAACCCGAGCAGACCCACGGTCTCCTCGAACGCGACTTCGAGTCGGCGGCACTCCTCGCAGTCGCCGTGAGCGGCCATCGCGGCGTGGAGGGTGGCGTCGTCCTCGGGCTCCAGCCCGCCGAGCGCGCGCACGGCGAGCAGCTCTTCGATCAGCCCGTGATCGCGCGTGCTCATCGTTCCAGCTCCTCAACCACCGAGCGCATCCTTCGCATGCCGAGCAGTGCCCGGGACTTGACCGTGCCGAGCGGGGCTCCGGTCTTCTCGGCGACCTGTGATTGCGAGAGGCCGTCGAAGTACATGAGCTCCAACACCTCGCGCTGCTCGTCCGGGAGGGACCGCAGGGCCGTCCGGACGGCATCGTGCTCTGCCGGCGCGGCGACCGCCTCCACCACGGCCTCGGTCGGATCCTCGGTCTCCTCCCTGACCCCGACGACCATCTCGTTGGAGCGCCGTCGCTGCGCTTCCTCGCGACGGACCACGTCGACCGCGCGGTGGTGGACCATGGTCATCAACCAGGCTTTCACCGAGCCGCGTCGCTCGTCGAAGACGCCCGGGCTCCGCCAGAGCGTCAGGAACGCTTCCTGCACGATCTCCTCCGCCAGCTGCGTCTGCCGAACCACACGAACGGCGAGCGCCATCGCGGAGGGCGCATAGCTGGCGAACAGGCTGCGGAACGCCGCCTCGTCTCCTCCTTCGATCCGCCGAACGAGCTGGCGGTCGCGCGCGGCGGAGAGATCCTCAACCATCCCCGACGCGACGCTCCCGATCGGCATCGCGGCGGTGACTTGCGCGGGCGTCCATCCTCCACGTGAGCTCCGCACCGTATCCGCAGTGGGGGGCCTCTCGGATGACCGATCCACTCAACCTCGCTGTCATGCTCCTCCTGAGCGACCCAGCCGGCGGATCGCCGTCTCGAGCAGTTCCGCGAGGTGCAGGCCGCTGCCGGGCTCGTACCGCGCGGTGCCGACCGAGAGCTTCAGGGTTCGCGGCGGATCGCGCCGCGCGTCGTGGACGGCCATCGCCTCCACCAGGCGTGACAGTACGGTGGTCTCGGCGCCGTCCGCCTCGCCCGTCAGCAGGATGCAGAACGTGTCGGGGGCGATCCTCCCCGGAACGTCGGAGTCGCGCACGGAGTTCAACACCACCCCGGCGGCGTCGCGGGCGAGCTCGTCGGCTGCCTCGCTGCCGAGCGCAGCCCGAAGTGCTTCGTGCTCCTCGATCCGAACGAACACGAAGACGACCGGCTCGCCCGCCCGGTCGGCCATCCGAAGGTGGTGCTCGGCGATCGGTGCGAACCCGCGGAGGGTTGGGAGGGCGGTCGCCTCGTCGTTCGTCGCGAGCTCCCGGCGCATCCGACGGATCGCGACCGCGTATCGGATCGCGCGCGGCAGGAGCGATCCGAGCAGCTCGTCCCGCACGAGATGATCTTCGACGCCAGCGTGCATCGCGACGGCGCCGTCGGCCTCGCGGCCGGCCTCAGTGACCACCACCACCGCGGCGTCGGGTTCCAGTTCGCGCACGCGGCGAACCGCCTCCAGCGGAGCGTCGCCGTCGAGCGCGATCACGACGGCATCGACCCCGCTCCGGCCCTCGATCGCGGGCACGCCGCGAACGTCGAACCCATCCTCGCGTGCGAGCGCAGCCACCTCCCCATCGTCGAGCCCGACGACGAGCACGGTCACCGGTCCCGTCTGCATGTCTCCGTTCCCTCTCCCGGTGGTCGTTGCGGAAGGCAGCGCCGCGCATCATCGCACATGGCATCGGCCTATCACGCCGGCGAAGCGCGGCGACCGCCACAACCTCACCATGGGAACGACACACATCCGGCGGTCGCCGCCTTCGGCCCCGGATACGCTGGAACGTACATGGTGGATCCCACACCGTCGGCCCCCGGGCGCATCACGCGTCTCCTCGTCGTCGTCTCCGCGTCGATCGCGCTCCTGTCGGGCTTCGTTAGCACCGCGCTCGCCGTGAGGTGGGTGCAGCTGCAGGACGTCGGGACCGTGGCGGGCTTCAGGCAGGCGGTACCGAGCGGTTCCACGGCGCCTCCGCCGGGGAAGTGCTCGGAACATCCCTGCAACTACCTGTTGCTCGGCTCGGACTCGCGAGCCGGGCTGCCGATCGACGAGCAGCATCGGTTCGGCACCAACCAGGACATCGGTGGCACCAATAGGGCGGACACGATCATGCTCGTTCACACGGATCCCGCCCTGCAGAAGGCGATCGTGCTCTCGTTCCCCCGCGACCTGTGGGTCGACATCCCCGGGCACGGAAGGGACAAGATCAACGCCGCGTTCCAGGGCGGGCTCGAAGGCGGCGGACCGCAGCTCATGGCGAACACGGTCGCCAACCTCACCGGCCTGCCGATCGACCACTACCTCTATGTGGATCTAGCAGGGTTCCAGAACGTCGTGGACACGCTCGGGGGTGTCGACCTCTGCATCCCGTCGTACGACGTCAACACGCCGGGGTGGCTGTCGCAGCACACCGCCTCGGGCGTCGACACGAAGATCTACTATGGCGAGCCAGGCCACGTGGCCGATCCGAACACCGGGTTGGACGTCCTCCCCGGCTGTCAGCACCTCGACGGGTTCCAGGCGCTCGCGTACGTGCGGACGCGGAGCCTTCCGTGCGACGCGATCCCCGACTTCTCGCGCATCGGACGGCAGCAGCAATTCCTGCGTGCGGTCATCAACCAGATGCTCCGACCGACGGAACTGGCGAAGGCTCCGACGCTGGTGCAGCCGGTGCTCGCGAATCTCCATCGGGATCAGGGGTTCCTTCCCGGAGAGCTCGTCTATCTCGTCGGGCAGCTCCGCGGTCTGACGACGGGTGCCGTCGAGTTCCGGTCGGTTCCCGGCGTCGCGGGGATGGAGGGGTCGAAGTCGGTCGTCCTCATGGACCCCGCCGCTCGTCAGATCTTCACTGCGATCCGCGATGGCAAGCAACTCGGGACGATCGGGACGGAGCTCGTCAACACGCCGCCGTCCGAAGCCACCACGACCGTCGAGGTCATCGACCACGGCGCCGGCGGGGCGGCCGACGGCGTCGAGACCCTCCTCGCGAACGCCGGCTTCGACGTGTCGCCCGGGATCGTCCAGGGCCCCGCGCCGGCCGGTGTCACGCCGTCGGCGATCGTCTTCGCCCCAGGCCAGGACGCCTACGCCCGCGTCGTCGGCGGTTACTTCCCGAGCCTCCCCCTCATCCAGTCGTCGAAGCTGCACGGAACGCCGGTCGCGGTGGTGGTCACCACCACGTACCGGCCCGCACCGAGCGCGATACCCTCACCGTCGACGTCGTCCGGTAGCTGTCCGGCTCCCGGCTAGCCCTCCGCCACGTGCGCCGGTCGGCGTCGGCTAGCCTTCGCCCGTGCGTGTCGTGGTCGACGCAAGATCCGCGGTCGATCCCCGCCGGACGGGGGTCGGGCAGTACACCCGGGCCGTGCTGCGTGCGCTGCCGCCCGCGGATCCTGCGACGCGGTTCGTCGCGTGGTACCTGGATGTGCGGGGGATCGGGACGCGTCCTCGCCGCTTCGCCGGCTGGGCTCCGAACCTGTCGGAGCGGACGACGCGTCTTCCGACGCGGCTCTACGGCCCGCTCAGTTCCCGGACGGGTCTCCCCAGGCTCGAATGGCTGGCGGGCGCGTCCGACGTGGTCCTGGCGCCCAACTTCGTGGCGCCCCCGACGTCCGCATCGTGCGTCGTGGTCGTGGTGCACGACCTCGCCCGCGACGTGATGCCCGAGACCGCTCCTCATCACGACGCACGATGGCAGCGAGGGTTCGAGCGGTCGCTCCGCCGAGCGTCGGCCGTCATCGTTCCGAGCGAGGCGGCGCGTCAGGACCTCGAGCGCTTCTACGGGATCGACCCCGGACGGGTCCGGGTGATCTACCACGGGACCGACACCGAGGCGTTCGCTCCGGCGATCCCTCCGGAGGTCGAAGAGCTCCGGAACCGGTTCGCGATCGAGGGCCCGTACGTCATCTTCCTCGGAGGCCTGGAGCCGCGGAAGAACCTCGAGACGTTGGTGCGGGGTTTCGGCATGATCGAGGAGAAGCGCTGTTCGTTGGTGCTCGCCGGTGGCACCGTTCGGTGGGCGCCGAAATACTCGGAACGGATCGATCGCGCGATCGCGGAGCTCCCGGTGGATGTCCGAGCGCGGGTCGTCCGCACCGGGTATGTCCCCGACGCCGACCGGCGAGCCCTCCTGTCCGGTGCGGAGGTGCTGGCCTATCCCTCACGCTACGAAGGGTTCGGCTTCCCCATCCTCGAGGGCTTCGCCGCGAACGTACCCGTCCTCACGTCCAACCGCTCCTCGATGCCCGAGATCGCGGGCAACGCCGCGCTGTTGGTCGATCCGGACGATCCGGCCTCGATCGCGAAGGGACTCGACGAGCTGCTCGGGGACGATGACCTGCGGAACGTTCTGCGCGCTTCGGGTACGGCGCGCGTGGCCTCCTTCACATGGGAGCGGTGCGCCCGCCAGACGGTCGACGTGATCCACCGGGCGGCGGCGGGGAACCTCGACGATCCCGATCCCTCCTGACCGCCTCAGGCGGGCTCCAGCGCCAGTCGGTACGCGGCGGCGAGTCGCCGTGCGGACTCTGCCGGGCTCAGCGATCGCACGCGCTCACGACCCGCCGCGGCCAAGCGGTAACGGAGTGCATCGTCGTCGAGCAGGCGCAGCATCGCGTCGGTCCACCCGGCGACATCGTCGGGACCGATCACGAGCCCGGCGTCGCCGATTACCTCAGGGAGCGCGGTCGCGGACGATGCGATGACCGGACAGCCGAGCGCCATCGCCTCGGCGAGCGGAAGGCCGTATCCCTCGTAGCGCGAGGGGTAGACGAGTCCGACGGCGCCGGCAAGCAGCCGGTCGAGTTCCCCGTCGGGGATCCTTCCCATCCGGCGGACGCGATCGCCCAGATCCAACCGGCGGATCGACGCTTCGACCTCGGTCTCGCCGCTCCCCGGGACGGCCGTCAGCACCAGCCGGACGTCGGGGTCGTTGGCGGCGACGCCCGCGAACGCCTCCAGTAGGACCGCGTGATTCTTGTGCCGGTTCGTGACGGCGGGATAGACGAAGTACCGTCCTGCCACCGGTGGCGGACCCGAGCCGTTCGTGTGGGACGCGGGTCCCGGGAACACCGGCGCATTCACCACGAGGACCCGGGCCGGGTCGAGCTGGAAGCGATCGAGCACCTGCTGCCGAACGTATCCCGAGGGCGTCATCACGACGGCGGCCGCGCGGGCCGACGACGGCATCCGGGCGCGGAGGTAGGCGGCATGCGAGCGGTTGAGGATCTCACCGCCTTCCATCGAGCGAAGATCGTGGATCGTGAGCGCGCTCGGCCGCGTGCGGAGCCACGGGAGCACGTCGTTGGGGTGATGAACCAACTGGAGGTCCCTGCGCGACGCCTCGCGGGCGAGCCATGTGGACTCCATCGCGATCCTCACCGCGCGCGAACCGCCGTCGATCGGCGCCACCGCGGTCGGGAGGCGGGCGGTGAGGTCGCCGTGGGCGGCCGGGAACCGGCGGTTGCAGAAGATGGTGACGTCGACGTCGTCGCGCGCCTCGTCGGCGAGCGCTCGGAGGAGGCGGACCGCGTAGCGCTCGGCACCGCCGGCCACACCCGGCAGGAGCCAGAGGAGGTTCATCCCGACGCGCATCCGGCCGACGCGCATCTGGCTCATCGCGCTGCCTCGGCTGCTTCCGCGTAGACCGCGGTCGCGAGCTCCGCTGACCGCTCCCACGTGAAGGTTGACGCGCGCGCCTTCGCCGCCTCGCCGAGCGCGGCGGCGAGCCCCCGATCGTCGATCAGCCGTTGCAACGCTGCAGCGATCGCGCCGACGTCGAGCGGATCCACGAGGAGCGCGGCGTCGCC
>JALYLP010000576.1 GCA_030774195.1 Actinomycetota bacterium
GCTCTGCATCACGCAGCTTGCGGATCACCTGCTCGGGTGTGTGTCTGGTCCGTTTCATGGGACTCACCTCCTGCCCTTTCGGGCCTCGTAAGTCTCACATCGAGTGGACCAGTTTCAGGGGACCCGGACTCCCAGCGGCCATGTGGACAGTGGCCCCCAGCGCTCGCCTCGCGAGGGGGTCGCTTCGCCAGGAGACTCGGAAGATGCAGGTCATGAGCCGAATCGGAGTTTCTGTACCCTTCAGGTCGTCCGGGTTTGCAGCGCCTGGTTGGCATAGAGCCCCGTGATGGCGCGGATGATCTGAGCGACGGACGTGACGTCGCCCGCCGCGTCACAGGCGGCCGTGGTGGCGGCCCCCGTCGGATCGGTCGAGGAGGTCGCGCAGGTCGTCTTCGCGACAGCCTCTAAGATCGTTTGGGCGGCGAGCATCGTGCCTGCCATGACCGAGACGAACCCGACCGCGAATGCGGCGGGGCCACCTTCGCTTGGCCGGCTACGCCCCTCGCCCGCAGTTCTCGCAGAGAGGACTGCACCGCGACGATGCCCAAGTGCTGAAGAGATTACTGCGCCTCCCCTCACGAGTTGCTGACGCCGAACCAAGACGAGGGGATCCGCCGCGCCTAGCTAGACTACGGTCATGGGTTTCGCGAAGCGGCAGATGATGGAGGAGGACGAGCAAGGGTGGGCCTTCTCTAGCCAGTCCGTGTGTCAACACTGCGTTGACGACGACGCGCTGAAGTCGGTCCTCGCAGCGGCGGGAGACGGCGAGGCGGCGTGTGACTTCTGTGGCTCATCGCCGGCGAGCGCTCTTGACATCCTGCTCGACACGTTTGTGAAGGGCCTTCGGACGGAGTACGAAGACGCCGCCGCAGGTGTCTTCTATGAGAGCCGAGAGGGAGGGTACCAGTGGGACCCCAAGTGGGACACCTGGGAGCTTGTTGGGCTGTTCGATGACGTGCTAGTAGGGGACGGGCTGCTCGATACCGTGTCGAATGCGATGCATGATCGAACCTGGGTGGAGTATAACTTTGCGCATCCGCGACGTGACCAGGCCTTGCTCGCCGGATGGGAGCGATTCTGTGAGGCTGTCAAGTACGAGACTCGCTATGTCTTCTGGCTCCGGGACGACGAGGACGCCGAGCAGATCGAATCGTGGGGCGAGGTTCCGGCAAGCAGGATTCTGCAGCAGGTCGGGGACCTCGTCGATCGGATGGGACTCATCCAGTCGCTACCGAAGGGATACCGGCTGTGGCGCGGTCGATCACACGAACTAGGTGTTGCTTACTCCCAGGCTCACAACCTGGGAACAGCGCCGCGGGACAAAGCCACTCGGGGAAATCGGATGAACCCGGCAGGCATCCCTATGTTCTACGGTGCGGCCGATATGCGCACGGCGGCGATGGAGTCGCTGGCGCACACCGGCGACCCGCTGGTGAGTCTCGGACAGTTCGAGACCTCGGAGCCGGGCGTCGTGGTCGACTTCACGTCTCTTGAGCAAGTTCCGTCTCTCTTTGATCTTGATCGGTCCCCTCTAAGGCGTCCGTTGATGTTCCTGCATCGTTTCGTTCAGGAGTTGAGCCTGCCAGCACGTGAGGAGTACGAAGAGATCGACTACGTTCCGACACAAGTGTTGAGCGAGTACCTGCTGCGCATATTCCGCCCGGGGGTAGAGATCGCTGGCCTGCTGTATCGATCGGCTCTATCAGGGGAGTTGGCAGCTGTCCTCGATGTCTCACATGATCGGTGTGTGGAGCAGACCAGCGGGTGGACCGATCGACCGGGGCTTGGGCTAGGTCTGGTTCCGAACTCAGCTCGGACGATTGACCGCGAGGTCTTGCCGTCGAAGACCTCAGTCTGATCGGCCGTGAATTCGCGCCTACCCGACACCACCTTCGCTCTTGAGCCGCCGCCACAGGGTCGGTCGCACACGCGGTTGTTCGCCTCGCGCCCGATCAGGACGAGCAGGGCTAGAGATCGTCCTCTAGGGCCTCAAGATCGGCGTGCGCCCGGTTGATCATCGTCAACGCGCATCTTCTGCAGTACCCCTTCTCGCCCTGCGCCGGTCCGTAGTTCCGCACCACGAACCGTGCCTGCCCCTTGGCGATCGCGTGCGCCTTGTTGCGGGCGCACTTTGCCGCCCGGCCAGCGGGCCGCACTTCCAGCCGCAACAGGATCGAGCGAATGGCACTCACTCTCCCAACCTGTCCCTGAGGTCTGCCTCGACCTGGTCGGCGAGGTCATCCAGGCGCGGCAGTACGCGGTCGAGTTCCTCTACCGTCAACTCGCGGCGCTGTCCGCTCTCGATCCCCAGGAAGTCGTTAATGGCTCGGTGCATCAACTGTGTTACGGCGCCGAGGTTGTTCACCGCGCCCGTTCCACCGAAGGCTGCGATCCGTCGCCCGCTGGCCGCCTGACCGAGCGCGTCGCAGATGCGGTTGGCCGACGAGTTGGCCTGCTCCCAGAGCCGCTGTCGCAAGACCTGTCGATGAGCTTGTGGCTGAACGGGCAAGCGCATCGGCTCGGGCGGCGCCGACCGGGTGGCGATCATCCTCCGCCGGATCTCGTCGCGGTCGATCCCCAGGGCGATCAGGTCGACGCCTTGCTCCCGAAGGACGGCCAGCGCGTTGTCGATCCGCGCGTTGTCGTTGGGATCCAGGTACGGGTCTGAGATGAACTGGTCGATGATCTCCTGGGTCACGTTCATGCCGGGTCTGAGTCGGCGTCGCCCGGCTGCGCGCTCGCCGATGGGCGGTCGCTCGTCTTCGGCCTCGAGCCAGCCGCCGACCAGGTCCTGGTCCTCTTGGTCGATCTCCTTGAAGTCGTCCCAGTGGCGATCGACGTTGAGGCCGACGTGGCTCACGACGATGCCCTCGTTATCCGCGTGACCAGGGGCATTCTGGACGTTCACTCGCATGATGCGGCCGACGAACTGGATGTACGGGCTCAACGATCGGAACGGCCGGAAGATCGCCGCCACCGACAGCGGCGGATGATCGAACCCCTCCCCGAGCATCTGCACCTGCACGACGGCGTCGATCCTGCCGTTGGCGAGGTCCAGGAGGATGCCTCCGCGTTCGTCGGCCGACATTCCGGAGTGGATCTCACTCGTCCGAAGGCCCCGCTCCGTGTATATGCTCCGCACCTCGCGAGCGTGGTCCATCGAACACGCGACCGCGATCAACTGGTGCGGCGTTCCGGTCTCGCGCAGGTAGCTCAGCCACTGGATCGACGCGTCCGCGATGGAAACGTTGCACTCGTGAGCGAGAGCGACACCCCGCGAGAACCAGTCCTCCTCGCGGAGTTCGAGCACTTCGTCGAGCGTGTGATAGTGGTCGTCGCCCTGGTACGTGAAGTAGATCTCGGAGGGGGCCACGTTCACGGACTTGGTCTGCTTGATGTATCCCTGCTCCATGGCGCTCCGGAAGGAGTACCGGTAGATCACCTCCCCCTCGACCGGTTGGTCGTCGGCGCGGAACGGCGTCGCGGTCAGGCTCATGACCCGGGCGTTCGGGAAGCGGCTGAAGACGTTCTGCCAGCTCGGAGCAGCGTTGTGGTGTCCTTCGTCGACGACGATCAAGTCGAAGAACCCGTCGGGGAACGCCGGGAGCCACCGCTCCGCTCGCTCTCCGAGCTGGTGGATGTTCGTGACGACCACGTGCGCGTCGTCGCAATCCGACAGGTTCGCGTCCGCGTCGAGCATGGCTACGAACGGTCCGCTGGTGAGGTCGGTGAGCACGCCCCGCCTGTAGAAGCAGGCTAGGCTCGTTACGTCGAAGGCATCATGGAGCTGTCCCTTGATCGTCAGGCTTGGGGCAATGACGAGCACGCGACCGCGTGCGATGCCGAAGGGAAGCAGCGTGATCAAGCCCGTCTTCCCGCATCCGACTGGAATCTGCTCGACGGCTCGGTGCCCGCCGTCGCCGAAGTAGGCCTTGGCCGCCTGGTACCCCTCCACCTGCGGTACACGCAGGTTCGGGTTACCCACGATCCGCGCCGGCGCGTTCTGGAAGAAGTCCCCGATCTGTTCGTTCGTGAGCGGCACCCGCGACCACCCTCCTGCGGGTCGGGCTCCCGTCGTCGACGGAGCCGCCGACCGCACGATCGAGGGTAGCACTGCGCTCCGACGCACCTAACCGGGTCCCCTGAAACTGGTCCACTCGATGTGAGACTTACGAGGCCCGAAAGGGCAGGAGGTGAGTCCCATGAAACGGACCAGACACACACCCGAGCAGGTGATCCGCAAGCTGCGTGATGCAGAGC
>JALYLP010000577.1 GCA_030774195.1 Actinomycetota bacterium
GCGTGGGCGGCGGTCCGCCTCACGTTGTGGACCTCGACGGTGGCCGCGGGCCTGAACGCGGTGATGGGCACCCTGCTCGCGTGGGTCCTGGTCCGCTACCGGTTCCCAGGTCGCCGGCTGCTCTCGACCGTCGTCGACCTGCCGCTCGCGATCCCGACCCTCGTCACCGGCGTGATGATCCTCGCCCTCTACGGGCCGAACTCCATCTTCGGTCGGTTCCTTGACGACCTCGGCATCCGAGTCCTGTTCACTCCGATCGCCATCGTGATCGCGCTCTGCACGGTCACGTTGCCGCTGGTCGTGCGGAACGTCCAGCCGGTGCTCCAGGAGCTCGACACGGCCGAGGAGGAAGCCGCTGCGACGCTCGGCGCCGGCCCGCGGGCCACCTTCCGGCGCGTGGTCTTCCCCGCGATCCGCTCGGCGGTGGTCGCGGGAACGCTCCTCACGTTCTCCCGGTGTCTGGGCGAGATCGGGAGCGTGATCCTCGTGGCCGGCAACATCCCGAAGAAGACCCTGACCGCGCCGGTGTTCATCTTCCAGCTGACCTCGCAGTTCAAGCCGGCCGAAGCGGCAGCGGTCGCGACGCTCCTGTTCGCGATCTCGTTCGTGCTGGTACTCGTCACCAGCAGGTTGATCGCACGCAACGAGGCCTAGGCATGAGCGTCACAGCGATCCCGAAGGTGCGTGGGCGCGGATGGCTCCTGGCGGCGTGCCTCGTCTGGGTCGGCGTGCTGCTCCTGGTGCCGCTCGTCGGCATCGTCATCACCGCGCTCGAGCCGGGGATCCATGTGGTGACCCAGACGTTGAGCGCCCCGGACGTCATCCACGCGGTCGAGCTCACTGCCGTGATCACCGTCATCTCCGTCGCCGTGACCGGGCTCTTCGGGGTGGTGGTCGCGTGGGTGCTGGTGCGGCAGCGGTTCTGGGGTCGGTCGCTGATGAACGCGACGGTCGACCTCCCGTTCGCGCTCTCTCCGGTCACCGTCGGTTTGGCCGCCCTGGTGCTCTTCGGGCCGGGCGGGTGGCTCGCCCCGTTCTTCGAATCGCGCGGCATCCAGATCATCTTCGCGCTGCCGTCCATGATCCTCGTCACGATCTTCATCTGCGTGCCGTTCACGATCCGCGAGATCGTCCCGGTGCTAGAGGAGATCGGGCTCGATGAGGAAGACGCGTCGCGGACGCTCGGCGCCTCGGTCTTGCAGACCTTCTTCCGCGTGACCCTGCCGAACATCCGCTGGGCCCTGGCGTACGGCGTCGCCCTAACGACCGCGAGGGCGATCGGCGAGATCGGCGCCGTGCTGATCGTGAGCGGGCTCCTCCAGGGCAAGACGGAGACGGCGACGCTGTTCATCTTCCGTGCCTACGAAGAGCGGCAGATCCCGGCCGCGTACGTGGTGGCCTTGCTCCTAGCCGCCGTCTCGGTCACGCTGTTGGTCGTGATCGAGTTCCTCCGACACCGGCAGGAGCGCGAAAGGACACGCACGTGACCACCCCCATCGTCGTTGAGAACCTCACGAAGCGCTTCGGCTCGTTCGAGGCGGTCACCGACGTGACCTTCACCGCTCCGGCCGGCGCGATCACCGCCCTCCTCGGGCCGTCCGGATCGGGCAAGAGCACCGTGCTCAGGATGATCGCCGGCCTGGAAGAGCCGACCGCCGGGCGCATCGTGATGGGCGACGAGGAGCTGACGGTCAAAAGCGTGCAGGAGCGCCGCGTCGGCTTCGTGTTCCAGCACTATGCGTTGTTCCGGCACATGACGGTCGCCGACAACGTCGGATTCGGGCTCCGCGTTCGCAAGGAAGACAAGGCGGTGCGCGAGGCGCGCGTGCACGAGCTGCTCGAGCTCGTTCACCTCGAGCCGTTCGCCGATCGGTACCCGGAACAGCTCTCGGGCGGGCAGCGGCAGCGGGTGGCGCTCGCCCGTGCGCTCGCGCCGGCGCCGAAGGTGCTCCTGCTGGACGAGCCCTTCGGGGCGCTCGACGCCAGGGTTCGGCAGGATCTCCGCCGCTGGCTCGACGAGCTGCACCGGGAGCTGGGCGTCACGTCCCTCCTGGTCACCCATGACCAGGAGGAGGCCCTCGAGCTCGCGAACCAGATCGTCGTGATGCACGAGGGTCGCGTCGAACAGGTGGGCTCGCCGGGTGAGATCTACGACCAACCCGTGACGCCGTTCGTTGCCGGTTTCGTCGGCGCCGCGAACGTCCTGCACGGGGAGGTCATCGGCGGCCATGTCCATCTGGGGTCGATCCGGATCCCGGGGGCCGCGCATCTGGACGAGGGAGCCGCGGCCGCCGCATTCGTGCGTCCACACGATGTGCGGGTAGCGTCGGGGGACGGCGACGTCTCGGCCGTGGTCGAGCGTGTGGCGTCGCTCGGCTGGCTGTCTCGCGTGAGCCTCAAGCTCCCCGGCGGCGAGACGCTGATCGCGCATGTGCCGAACGATGAGCTCCACGGCGTCGGCGAAGGTGACACGATCCAGGTCGATCTCCGCAACCCGAAGGCGTTCCTCGCGCCCGAGCATCCGATCGAAGCCGCCGACGTGGTCGCCGGAACCGGAACCTGAGCTCGCGGAGAGGCGCGCCTCCGGGGTCCCGTAGACTGAGGGCGCCATGCCGGCCACCGTCGTACTCGGGACCCAATGGGGTGACGAGGGCAAGGGCAAGGCGGTCGACTACCTCGCCGACCGGATGGACGTCGTGGTCCGCTATCAGGGGGGGAACAACGCGGGCCACACGATCATCGCCGAGGGTCGGCTGCTCAAGCTCCACCTCGTCCCGAGCGGCATCCTGTACCCCCACATCACGTCGGTGATCGCCGACGGCGTCGTCGTCGATCCCGAGGTGCTCCTGGCCGAGATGGACGACCTGACGGAGGCCGGTGTCGACGTCTCCGGACTCCGGCTCAGCTTCAATGCCCACCTGATCATGCCCTATCACCTGGAGATGGAGAAGGTGACGGAGCGGTTCCTCGGGAAGAACGCCCTCGGAACCACGAAGCGGGGGATCGGCCCCGCATATGCCGACCGCGCCTCCCGCGTCGGGATCCGCGTTCAAGATCTCTACGACGAGAAGATCTTCCGGGAGAAGCTCGAGGTCGTCCTCAAAGAGAAGAATCAGATCCTGACGAAGGTGTACGGTCGACTCGCGATCCCGATCGAGGGGATCGTCGAGGACTACGTGGGCTACGCCGAGCGCCTCCACCCGTACGTCGCCGACACGACGAAGCTCCTCTACGAGGCGCTGACGGCCGACAAGCAGGTCCTGCTAGAGGGTGCCCAGGGCGCGATGCTCGACCTCGACCACGGGACCTACCCCTTCGTGACCTCCTCGACACCGACGGCGGGCTACGCGGCCGCGGCAGGCGGTTTCGGGCCGCGGTACATCGACCGTGTCGTCGGCATCACGAAGGCGTACGTCACCCGCGTCGGCGCCGGACCCTTCCCCACGGAGGCGCTCGATGATGACGGAGAACGGATGGGCGAGCGCGGACACGAATTCGGCACGACGACCGGTCGTAAACGCCGATGCGGCTGGTTCGACGGGCCGGTGCTGCGGTCCGCGGCGCGGCTCAACGGGCTCACGGAGCTGGTGCTGACCAAGCTCGACGTCCTGAGCGGGTTCGAGACCGTCAAGGTGTGCGTGGGCTACCGTACGCAGGGCGAGCTGTTCGACGACGTCCCGCCGACCCAGACCCAGTTCCATCACGCGGAGCCCGTGTGGGAGGAGCTGCCGGGTTGGGACGAGGAGCTCGGCGACGCTCGTGAGCTCGACGACCTGCCGAAGGAAGCACAGCAGTACGTGCGCTTCCTCGAGGAGCTCGGCGGCGTACCCGTTTCGGTCGTCGGCGTCGGTCCGGCGCGGGAGCAGAGCATCCCGGTGACGGCGTGAAGATCCTCGTCGTCGGGGGTGGGGGCCGCGAGCACGCGCTGTGCTGGCGCTTGGCGCAGGATCCCACGGTCACGCGCGTGCTCGCGGCCCCCGGGAACGCCGGCATCGCGCAGCTCGCCGAGTGTTTCCCCGCCGTCGATGCGGACGACACCGACGCGATCGTCGACCTGGTCGAGCGTCAGGACGTCGATCTCACGGTCGTCGGGCCGGAGATCCCGCTCGTGGCCGGGCTCGCCGACGAGCTGCGACGCCGGAGACGTGCGGTGTTCGGACCGTCCGCGGCCGCCGCCCGGATCGAAGGTTCGAAGGCGTTCGCGAAGGACGTGATGGCGCGCCGCGGTGTCCCGACCGCTCGCGCCGGCGCCTTCGATGACGTTGGGAAGGCCGTCGCGTTCGTCGATCAACTCGGCGGCGCCGCGGTGGTGAAGGCCGACGGACTTGCCGCCGGGAAGGGTGTGGTCGTCGCCTCGGACCGCGAGACGGCGGTGAGGGCGATCGAGGATTGCCTGGTCGCGAACGCCTTCGGCGAGGCCGGCCGGACCGTCGTCGTCGAGGAGATCCTGGAAGGCCCCGAGGTCAGCATGTTCGTCGTGACGGATGGCAAGGGCTCGTGTGTGCTGCTCGACGCGGCGCAGGACCACAAGCGCCTCGGGGATGGCGACACGGGACCGAACACCGGGGGGATGGGCTGCTACTCGCCGGTTCCGTTCGTCGATCAAGAGACCGCGACCTGGGTCCTGGACAACGTCTTGGCGCAGGTGGTGGACGAGCTTCGCCCCTACCGCGGGGTCCTCTACGCGGGGCTGATGCTGACCGCGACCGGTCCCAAGGTGCTCGAGTTCAACTGCCGGTTCGGGGACCCCGAGGCCGAGGTCCTTTTGCCTCGGATGCCGTACGGGGTCGGGACCATGCTGCACGCATGCGCGACCGGCCGGCTCGCCTACGAGGCCGGCAACGCGGGCTTCGACGATGGGGCGGCCGTGACCGTCGTGCTTGCGAGTGAGGGGTATCCCGGCAGCTATCCGACCGGTCTGCCGATCAACGGTGTCGGTGACGCCGGTACCCATGAGGGGGTGACCGTCTTCCATGCCGGGACCGCTCGGGACCCTGACGGGCGGCTCGTCACCGGGGGCGGTCGCGTTCTGGCCGTGACCGGGCAGGGCAGCTCGATCGCCGAAGCCCGGGAGCGTGCCTACCGCGGCGTCGCGGAGATCCACTTCAACGGGATGCAGTTCCGGACGGACATCGCCGCGCACGCCGTGGAAGGAGCCCGAGCATGATCGATGTGCAGGAGCCGGCACCGCTGGTCGGCGTGCTCGCCGCGTCGCCGGCCGAGCTTCCGATCCTTCGCCAGGCGGGGCTGATCCTCGAGAAGTTCGACGTCCCGCACGAGGTGCGGATCATGTCGTCGTCGCGGAACCCGGATCTGGTCGATGAGTACGCGCGGACCGCGTTCGAACGCGGCCTCAAGGTCATCGTGTGCTCGACCGGGCTCTCGGGACACCTGGCGGCGGCCGTCGCGGCCCGCACGGTGCTGCCGGTGATCGGCGTCCCGATCGCAACCGCCCCCCAGATGGTGGGGAACGAAGCGCTCGCGATCACGGCGCAGATGCCGACCGGTGTGCCGATCGCGACGGTCGGCGTCGACGCCGCGGTGAACGCCGCGATCCTCGCCGTGGAGATCCTGGGCGTCCAGGACGAAGAGATGCAGGCGCGCCTGTGGAAGTTCAAGGACGACCTGGCGGAAGGTCTCAAGCTGTGATCCCGCGTTACGAGGTCTCCGAAGTTGCCAACGTGTGGTCGGACCAGACCCGGATGGCGAACTGGCTCGAGATCGAGCTCCTCGCGGTCGAGGCGTGGTCCGAGCTGGG
>JALYLP010000578.1 GCA_030774195.1 Actinomycetota bacterium
GCTTCCATCCGATCGGCTCCCTCATCAGGTCGATCGCTGATCCAGAGCGCTTCCCCGATCCGCGCCGACGCGCGCGCCGCCCCATGGAGGTTCCCCGCTTCTTCGTATCGTTGCCGAGCCCGTTCGCAGAGGGTGATCACATCGGGCATCTGCACAAGCGCGAACGCGCAGGCGGCCGCCTGCTCGAGGAGACCAGCTTGCTCCTCGGGATCGTCCGTCAGCTCGGCCGCACGTTCGAAGTACCCGCGCGCGAGCTGCATCGCAGCGAGGGACTGGGCTCGACGGCCGGCGCGGGTGAGCATGTCGCGAGCTCGCTCTCGGACTTCCGCGGCGTCCGCAGCCTCTGGCATGAGGCGATACGCGCTCAGGAGGTGGGCCGCGATGACCTCGACGATCTCGTCCTCGTCCCCGCTCCAGGTCCGTTCGATGAAGTCGGCGGCCGCAAGGTGCCTCGCTCTCCGATCGTGCTTCGACAGCGTTTCGTAGGCCACTTTCTGCACGAGGGATTGGAGGAACCCAAACTGACCGCGTTCGGGCGAACGCGGATCCATCTGCAGGCCGAGCAGCTCCTTGCGAACGAGCGAGACGAGCAGCGGTTCGAGGTCTTCTTCGGTCCGGCTCGTGAGCATGGCCACACCGGCTCGTGTGAAGGTCTTGCCGAGGACCGCGGCGTCTTGGAGCAGCGTTCGTTCCTCCATGGGGATCCCGTCGAGCCTGGCTGCGATCAGGGCCTGGAGGGTCTCGGGGACGGCGAGCTCCTCGACGGGACCCGTCGGTTCGAACCGGTCGCCATCGCGCTTCACCAGGCCGCGATCGAGGAGCATGCGGACCGTCTCGACCGCGTACAGCGGAACTCCTTCGGCACGGTCCCGGATCCGCGTGCGGAGCTCGAGGGGGAGCCCCGGCACCAGCCCGCTGAGGAGCTCGTCGATCGCGTCGTCGCCGAGCGGCTCGAGCGAGAGCGAGGTCGAGCCGTGCCGCCCCGCTCCCCACGTCGGCCGGCGCTCGAGCAGCTCCGGTCGGGCGAGGGTCACGACGAACAACGGATGGTTGCGCGACCACTCGAGGAGGTACTCGATGAAATCGAGCAGACTCTCGTCGGCCCATTGGAGGTCCTCGAAGACCATAACGACCGGAAGACGATCGCTCATCCGCTCGAAGAACAGACGACATCCGGCGAACAGATCCTCGCGCGACGGAGCGGTCCGTACCTCGAGCCCGAGCAGGTGCGCGAGCCGCAGCTCGACGAAGCGTTGGTCCTCCTCGTCGGGAACGTGCTCGGCGACGCTGGCCCGCAGCTTCTGAAGCGCGATCTCGGGCGCTTCGTCTTCCACGATGCGTGCCCGCATCCTCACCATCTCGGCGAGAGCCCAGTAGGTCACGCCCTCGCCGTACGAGATGCATCGTCCCCGATGCCACCAGGTGGTGTCGGCCAAGCCGTCGAGGTACTTGGCGAACTCCCACGACAACCGTGATTTGCCGATCCCTGCGATCCCGGTCACCGAGAGCAGGTGCGCCCTCCGATCCTCGGCAGCCGCGTGGAAGAGTTCCTTCAGCATGCGGAACTCGCGCTCGCGTCCAACGAATGGCGATTCGAGTCCGACCGAGCGCAGCTCGCCACCCACCAGCGCGATCACACGAACCGCTCGGAACAGCGTCACCGGCTCGGCCTTGCCCTTCAGCTCGTGTGCTCCGGCATCCTCGAAGACGATCGATGCTTCCGTCGCTCGATGGGTGGCTTCGGTCACGAGGACGGTCCCCGGATCCGCCGCCGTCTGGACCCTGGAGGCCGTGTTCACGAGGTCGCCGGCCACCATCCCTTCGCCCTCGGCCCCCAGCGTGACGGCCGCATCCCCGAGGGCGACACCCGCGCGCAGCGAGAGCTCGGGCGCGTTCAGCTCCTCGCCGAGCGCCGCCACCGCGGCGACCAGGTCTAACGCTGCGCGGACTGCGCGCTCGGCATCATCCTCTTTCGCGACGGGCGCTCCCCAAACCGCCATCACGGCGTCACCGATGAATTTCTCGACCGTGCCCCCGTAGCGGCCGATCAGCCGCCGGGCGGCGTCGAAGTACCGCGAGAGGAGCTCGCGGACCTCCTCCGGGTCGCGCGACTCCGAAAGGGTGGTGAATCCGACGAGGTCGGCGAACAGGACGGACACGAGGCGTCGCTCCGCGATGGCGGGCTCGCGACTGACCAGCCGCGGCGACGGGGCCGCAGATGTTGGGTCGCCCAGGGACGTCCCGCACTCGCCACAGAATCGATCGTCAGCCTCGTTCGCCGCGCCGCAGTTCGGGCACGCGAGGGCGAGCGCGTTTCCGCAGGCCGAACAGAACTTCCTCCCCGGCCGGTTCTCCGTGCCGCAACTCGAGCAGATCACTCTCTATCGCTCTCCCGCCTTCGCACTTGCTGAGGGTAGCCCGAACGCCCGCTGCTGACGATGACGGGCCGTGGCTACCATGGGCGCCATGGGCGGACCCACGTGGCGGATCGGCGATCGGGCGTTCGACTGCTGGGAACGCACGTTGGTCATGGGCATCCTCAACGTCACGCCCGACTCGTTCAGCGATGGAGGGCGCTTCTTCAGCGAGGTCTACGCGGCTCGCCACGCTGTCCAGATGGTGGCTGACGGGGCCGACCTGATCGATGTGGGCGGCGAGTCCACGCGCCCGGGCTCGGACCTGGTTCCCGTGGAGGAGGAGCTCGCCCGGGTCCTCCCCGTGATCGGGCGTTTGGTCGATGAGGTGCCGGGGGTCCCGAT
>JALYLP010000579.1 GCA_030774195.1 Actinomycetota bacterium
TGCCCGAGCTGCGGAGCCGCCTACCCGCACGTGGAGGAGGTGCGCCGGCGGATGGGCGCGCGCCTGCGGTTCGTCTACCGCTACTTCCCGCTCACGCAGATGCATCCGCACGCGATGCACGCCGCGGAAGCGGCGGAGGCCGCCGGGGCCCAGGGCAAGTTCTGGCAGATGCACGGCATGCTCTTCGAGCACCAGGACGCACTCGAAGACGCGGATCTCGTCCGATACGCGGAGGCGCTCCATCTCGACGGCAAGCGTTTCAAGAGCGAGCTCGCCTCCGAGGCGCACGCCAAGCGAGCTCGCGAGGACATCCGGTCGGGCATACGGAGCGGCGTCAACGGCACGCCGACGTTCTTCATCAACGGCGTCCGCTACGACGGCTCGTGGGAAGCGTCCGATCTGCTCGCGGCGCTCGAAGCCGCTGCCGCCGCCTGAGGCGGAAGCTCCTCGGGCGTCTGGGGTCGGTCCGGATTCCGTCGAGTGATAGCTTTGCGCGGAGCACTGATGCCTGCATCCCTCGATCGCGAGCCACGAACGGTCAACTTCTCGACGATAAAGCTTTCCGGACTCCTTCTCGCCGGTCTCGCTTGCCTCTCTTGCGGCAAGAAGCAAGCGCCTCCGCCTCCGCCTCCCGTGGTCGAGGTGGCGACGGTCATTCAGAAGGACGTGCCGATCACCAAGGAGTGGATCGGCTCACTCGACGGCTTCGTCAACGCCGATATCCGACCGCAGGTTACGGGCTACGTCCTGAGTCAGGTTTACAAGGAGGGCTCCTTCGTTCGCAGGGGCGATGTGCTGTTCGAGATCGATCCCCGCCAGTTCCAGGCCGCTCTCGATCAGGCAAAGGGTTTCCTTGCTCAAAACGAGGCGGCGCTCGGCAAAGCCAAGCTCGACGTCGCGCGATTCAAGCCTCTCGTCGCCGAGCGGGCGATCAGCCAGCAGGAGCTCGACAACGCCGTGTCCGCCGAGCGTCAGGCGCAGGCGAACGTGGACTCGGCCCGGGCCGCGGTCGAGCAGGCTCAGCTCAATCTGGGTTGGACCAAGGTCAAGTCTCCCATCGACGGGATCGCCGGCATCGCCAAGTCGCAGGTCGGTGACCTGGTCAACGGGCAGACGACGATGACGACGGTCTCGGTCGTCGATCCGATCAAGGTCTATTTCAACCCGAGCGAACAGGAGTACATGGCCTGGGCGCAGAAGAGAGGTCCCGTGGACGCGGTCCGATCCACTCCGCCGCAGGATAAGGGAATGCTCTCGCTCGTCCTGTCGGACGGTACGGCGTACCCGCAGCGGGGCGACCCCGTTTTGGCCAATCGCAACGTGGACGTGAAGACGGGCACGATCCAGGTCGAGGGGGTCTTTCCCAACCCGAACCATCTGCTGCGCCCCGGTCAATACGCGAAGGTGCATGCGGCAATGGACGTCAAGAAGGGCGCGATCCTCGTTCCCCAGCGCGCGGTGTCGGAGCTTCAGGGCCTCTTCCAGGTCGCCGTCGTCGGCCCGAGCGACAAGGTCGAAATCCGGCCGGTCCAGACCGGGGATCGCATCGGCAGTCTCTGGATCATCGAGAAGGGCTTGAGCCCCGGAGACCGCGTCGTCGTCGAGGGAATCCAGAAGGTCAAGCCGGACATGGTCGTCAACCCGAAGCCGGCCGAGGAAAACGCGACGCCGGGGACTCCAACGCCCTCGAAGAACTAGCCATGTCCCGGTTCTTCATCGGCCGCCCGATCGTGGCGATGGTCATCGCGATCATCACCGTCATCGGAGGCCTCGTCGCGATGCAGGGGCTTCCGGTGGCGCAGTACCCAGACATCGTTCCGCCGCAGATCATCGTCTCGACGACGTATCCGGGAGCGGACGCGGTCACGATCGAGCAGTCGGTCGCCACACCGATCGAGCAGCAGATGAACGGCGTGGACAACATGCTGTACATGCAGTCGATCAACGCCAATGACAACACGCTGCAGGAGTTCGTCACGTTCGACGTCGACACCGACGTCAACCTGGACCAGGTCAATACCCAGAACCGCCTGGGTCAGGCTCAGCCATTCCTCCCCACCGACGTCAACCAGTTCGGCTTGAACATCCGGAAGTCGACCGGGCTTCCGTTGCTGTTGATCCCCCTCTATTCTCCCAAGAACACCTACGACGCCCTCTTCCTGGCCAACTACGCCACGATCAACGTCAACGACACTCTCTACCGCGTTCCGGGAGTCGGCCAGGTCTTGGTCTTCGGCGCCGGCGACTACGCGATGCGCATCTGGGTCAAGCCGGATCTGCTTGCCAAGCTCGGGATCACGGTGCCCGACATCAATCA
>JALYLP010000580.1 GCA_030774195.1 Actinomycetota bacterium
GGACGAAGGCCATCACTACCTGGGGGATCGGCAGAAGAACGATCGCTGCCCCGAGGAGGAGGCACCCGGCGAGAGCGGGGAGGAGGATCGCGCTGCTCGAGTCGAAAACGGGCCGTCGTGGACGCGAGACATGTCCGAGCGAGACGCTCCTCGACCACATGGTCAACGCTCGCGGCTCGGCGCCATCGCGCCCGTTCCTAGCCGGAGAAGGGCGAGCTCGGGCGCACCCCATGCCCTCTGCAACACCAGGTAGGTGCCGAGCCCGACCACGGCGGCGCCAACGACCACGAAGATCTGACCGAGCTCGTGGCCGCCGATCCACAGCGAGAGCGACCAGGCGGTGACCATCGCAGGAACCGACATCGCCAGGGCCGCCAGGAAGGTACGCGTGAGCGAGCGGATCGGGATGGAGCCTCCGCCGGATGTGGCGCGAAGCCTCGTCCACAGGTGAACCGAGCCGGCAAGGCTGCCGATGGACAATGCCAACCCCAACACGAGGAGGACGACAGCGTTGTGTGAGAGGAGGGCCACCGACATGCCAGCGACCGCGACCGAGACCCGAAGGACCATCGAGCGGAGTGGCGCTCGGACGTTCTCTCGCGCGTAGAACGCATATGTTCCGAGGATGAACCAGGTTTCGCCGACAACGCCCAGTCCGAGTGCGCCGAGGGAGATCGCGACCAGCGGAGTGCCGCCATCGGCCTGCAGCTCTCCGATCGCGATAGCTCGGGCGATAGGAGTTGACAACACGATGTACGCCACTGCCATGGGCACGACGACGAACGAGGCCAGACGGACAGCCCGACAGAGCTCGTCCCAGAACTCGGTGCCGTCCGCTTCGGCTGCGAGCCTGGAGAGATGGGGCAGCATCGAACGAGCGATAGGCCAGGTGACGATCGCGATCGGCAAGAAGTAGAAGTTCAGAGCCAGCTGGAAGCCGACCAGCCCGCCGGCCAGCCGGTTCGCGATCACGAGAACGACCACGGTCTGAGAGGCCGCCAGTCCTGTATAACCCAGCGTCGGGACTACTCGCCGGAGGATGCGCCGGACTTCAGGATCCCTCCAGCCTGCCCGTGGGAGGAGCCGGACACCGACGGACCTCGCCCCGAACCATTGGGCGGTGGCATGCACGCCGACGGATGCCGTCGTGCCCAACCCCAACAGCAAGAGCTGGGGAGTCGACACGTTCGCGAGTTCGGTACCAGTCCCGAACAGGATCGCGCAGAGAACCAGTGTCGAGATCATCCCGAGGTTCTCCAGCGCGGGTGCTCCGGCCGCGAGCGCGAAGCGACCGTACGCGTTCATGACCGCACCGCCCGTTCCGGCTGTGACGTAAAAGATGATCTGCGGCACGAAGAGGACGATGAACACAAGACCGACCCGGCGCTGAAGGGAAGCCGTCGCTGGATCAGTCACGCCGAGCGTGAGCGCGTGCAGGATGGCCGGCCCGGCGAGGAGCAGGAAGAGGGAAAGCCCGGCAGCGGCCACGAGGAGCGTTCCGAAGAACCCCCTCGCCAAGTCCTCGGAGCCGGCATGGTCCCCGATGTCACGTCTGGAGACGAGGGGAGGCACTAGGATCGAGGCGAACAGCGAACCGGCGAGCAGTTGGTAATAGATGATGTTCGGAAGTGCGTTGATCGCCTGGTACGTGTTGCCCAAGTAGGTCGCGCCGAGGACCGTGGCCACGGCGATGCTCTGCCCCAGACCGGTTGCCCGGCTGACGATCGTCCAGATGGAACCCGTAAAGGAGTCTCGGACGACGGAAAGGGTTCGGTGTTCCGGTCCCGCCTTCAAGCCCGCCCTCTCGACCGTTACGAACGGGGTCATGACGCTCCACGGCCTGAGAGGACCGCGGGGAGCGTGCGAAGGAGGATGGACAGGTCGAGCCAGAAGCTCCGCCGCTCGATGTATTCGATGTCGATGTCGAGGGCCTGCGGCATGGTGAGCGTGCTGCGTCCTCTCACCTGCCACAGGCCGGTCATGCCCGGTTTCACGTTGAATCGAACAAGATGCTGCGCTTGGAAAAGCTCCACTTCCCATGGCAGAGTCGGACGAGGACCCACTAGCGACATGTGGCCGGCAAGAACGTTGAACAGCTGCGGAAGTTCATCAAGGCTGAGATGCCGCAGCCGTCGGCCCACACGAGTTACCCGCTCATCCTCGACGAGCTTGCAAGGGTTGTTCCCAAGTCCGCTTTCATCGTCCTGCGTCTGGGCACTCTCGAGAAACATGTGCGTGACGAACTCTCTGTGGGTTCGGTCGTCAGAACCGACAGCCATGGTCCGAAACTTCAGCATGACGAATGTCTGCCGTCCGCGTCCGACGCGGGTCTGACGGAAGAGGATCGGACCAGGGCTCGAGACCGCGACGGCGAAGGCGAGCACCAGAAACACCGGGGTGAGCAGGAGAACCAGGATCGTGGCCAGGACGACGTCCCGCATCCGCGCCGCGACGTCGGTCCCCGTCCATGCTTGGGTCCACGTCCGGCGCTCTCTCTCGAGGGGCAGACTGTTGCTCACGCACGTCCTCCCCTGCGCACGACGTCAGCGTCAGTATCCGGCCAAGATCTCCCATGTTCTTGAGCCGCATCCGCACGCTCGAGAACACGCTCGTGCACCGTCAGATCCTGAACATCGCGCACCGGGACCGCCGGCACCCCGTACGCAACCGTATGGTCCGGGATGTCCCTGGTGACCACGGAGCCCGCGCC
>JALYLP010000581.1 GCA_030774195.1 Actinomycetota bacterium
CCGGTCGCGACGCCGTCGTCGACGATCACGGCGGTGCGACCTTCAAGCTCGACCGCCGGCCGCTCCCCTCGGTAGGCGGCGGTCCGGCGGGCGATCTCTGCTTCCTGACGCGCGATCTCGCCCTCCAGATACTCGGCGGAGACGCCCAGCCGCGCGATCAACGCCTCGTCCAGCACCCTCACCCCCGGCGCGACCGCCCCAAGACCCAGCTCGGGGTTGAACGGGGCGCCCACCTTCCTCGGAACGACCACGTCGAGCGGGGCGCTCAGGGCCCTCGCGACCGGGACCGCAACGAGGACGCCACCGCGCGGGATCCCGAGAACGACCGCTGGGCCCTGAACGACCCGAACGATCTCGGCCGCGAGCTCGTTGCCGGCGTCCTCCCGATCGACGTACCGCACGCCGTGATGATGTCAGGCGGACCTGGCCCGAGGATGCGGATGGCCTCGCAGGGAGCGTTCCGCGTTGCGCCGCTCGATCGGCCGGGTCTAGCATGTGGCCTCCGCTGCGACAGGAGGCCTCGACCGTGGTGAACGCGTACATCCTGATCCAGACCGAGGTTGGCAAGGCGGCATCGGTCGCGAACGCGGTGCGAGCGATCGCAGGCGTCGCCGAGGCGGAAGACGTGACCGGGCCCTACGACGTCATCGTCCGCGCGGAGGCGAAGACGGTCGATGAGCTCGGCAAACTCGTCGTCGCACGGATCCAGGCCGTCGAGGGGATCACGCGGACCCTCACGTGCCCGGTCGTGCACCTATAGGAGCTCGCGGACGTTCGAATCCTTCGTTCGCGCAACCTCGTCGCGTTCGACCGCCAGCTCCAAGAGCCGCTCTACGAGCTCCGCGTAGGGAAGACCGCTCGCCTCCCACAGCTTCGGGTACATCGAGATCGACGTGAAGCCCGGGATCGTGTTGATCTCGTTCAGCCAGAGCTCGTCGTCGCCTCGCAGGAAGAAGTCCACCCGCGCCATCCCGGCGCACTCGATCGAGAGGAACGCACGGACGGACATCGACTGCACCCGACCGAGCATCTCATCGGAGATCGCGGCCGGGATCAGGAGCCGAGCGCCCTCGGCATCGAGGTACTTCGCGGCGTAGTCGTAGAACTCGTGGCCCTCGGGCATGATCTCGCCCGCGACCGACGCCACGGGGTCATCGTTGCCGAGCACGGCGCACTCGATCTCGCGGATCGGTTCGATCCCCTTCTCCACCAGCGCCTTCCGGGCGTACCGGAAGGCCTCCTCCATCCCCCCGTCGAGCTCAGCGGGGTCGTGGGCCTTCGTGATCCCCACCGAGGAGCCGAGGGTCGCTGGCTTCGTGAACACCGGAAACCCCCACCCTTCGGCGAGGGCGTGCACCCCCTCGGGGTCCTCGCGCCAGCGCGGCTCGGTGACGACGTCGTGGGGAACGACCGGCAGGCCGGCCGCCGAGAACAGCACCTTCTGCACCGCCTTGTCCAGCCCCAGCGCGGACCCGAGCACCCCGGCGCCGACGTAGGGAACCCCCGCGAGCTCGAGGAGGCCCTGGGTCGCTCCGTCCTCGCCGAACGGCCCGTGTAGGACGGGGAAGGCGACGTCGATCCGCGCCCGGGATCCGTCCGCGAAGACGAGCTCGCGACTCTTGCCATCTCCTTCCGCGAGCTCGGCCGCGGGACCGGAACCGTCCGTCACCTCCGGCATCCGCCCGGTCTCCGAGGGCAACGCGGGCGGTCCGGGCAGGACAAGCCAGCGCCCGTCGCGCGTGATCCCGATCGGGATGACCTCATTCTGCTCGGGATCCAGAGCGTCCATCACCGATCGTGCCGAGATGCACGAGATCTCGTGCTCGGCCGAGCGGCCGCCGAAGAGCACCGCGACCCGGCGCTTGCGATCCTCCATCAGCTCTTCTCCAACGCCCGCACGATGTCCTCGAGCAGATCGTCCGCGTCCTCGAGCCCGACGCTCACGCGGACCAGGCCGTCCGCGATCCCGGCGGCTCGGCGGGCCTCCGGGGCGTACTGGCGATGGGTCGTCGAGGCCGCGTGACCGACCAGCGTGTGGGTCCCGCCGAGGCTCGTCGCGACCCACGCGAGCTCGAGCGCGTCGCAGAACGCCTTCCCGCCCTCGACGCCGCCGGTCACCTCGACGGCGACCATCCCTCCCGCGCCGTTCGGGAGCAGCCGTGCCGCGATCTCGTGATCCGGGTGGGACGGGAGCCCGGGATAGTGCACCCGTTCGACCTTCGGATGGCGCTCTATCTCGGTCGCGATCCGGAGCGCGGTTGCGGAGTGGCGCTCCATGCGAAGCCCGAGCGTCATGATGCCGCGCATCGCCAGCCACGCTTCGAACGGGGCCATCGTCCCGCCCGTGTCGATCACGAGGTCGCGTAACGCCGAGCGCCCATCGTCGGTGCATGCGATCACGCCGCCGATGTGATCGTGGTGCCCTCCGAGGTACTTGGTCGAGGAGTGCAGCACGAAGTCGAAACCGAACCGGACCGGGTTGCAGAGCGCGGGGGACGCGAACGTGTTGTCGACGGCGGCGGGCACGCCGTGGCGCCGGCAGATCGCTCCCAACGCCTCCAGATCGGCGACCGCCATCGTCGGGTTCGCGATCGTCTCCGTGTAGAAGAGCGAGGCACCCGGGAGCGCGCGGTCGATCGCGTCCAGGTCCCGGCCATCGATCAGATCGACCGTCACCCCGAAGCGTGGCATGACGGTCGTCGCCAGGGCGAACGCACCTCCGTACAGCGCGTTCGTCGCTACGATCCGCTCACCGGACGCGACGTGCGAGGTCCACAACGTATGGATCGCGGCCATGCCGCTCGCGAACGACATCGCCGCCTGGGTCCGTTCGAGCGACGCGACCAGCCCCTCGAAGGCGTCGAGCGTCGGATTCCCGTAGCCACGTGTGTACGTGTAGCCGGGCGTCTGGAACGCGATCGTGTCCGCGTAGGAGTCGGCATCGGCGAACCGGAACGTGGACGTCTGATACAGGGGAACGCTGGGAGTCTGCTGGTCGATCGGCGGCAGCGACGCCCCGTGGATCGCTCGGGTCTGGAACCCGCGCTCGCTCATCCCGCCAAGCCTAGCGGGCGTCAGCCCAGCGCTTGGGGTACCGGTCCCGCAGGTCGATCGTGAGCGCCGCGAGGACGTCCATCAGGTCGGCGGTCATCCGGCGGACCGCTTCGTAGTCGTGGATCGCGTCGCGGTCGGCTCCGAGATCGATCGGTTCTCCCACCAACACCCAGACCGGCCGTCCGGGCTTCAAGGACCCCGGACCCGACTTCTGCCAAACGGGAGCGGAGCCCCAGCTCACCATGGGCGTGATGGGAACGCCGAGCGTGAGCGCGAGCCGAACGGTCCCGGTCTTGCCGGCCATCGGCAGACCGTCGGACCGCGTCGTCACCGTCCCCTCGGGGTAGACGAGGACGACCTCGCCGGCGGCGAGCGCCCGTTCCGCTCGGGCCAGCGGCGTCCGATCGCCGCTGGCGCGGCTGACCGGGATCTGCCCCGCCCCGGCGAGCGCGCGGCCCACGATCGGGACGTCGAAGAGATCCTCCTTGGCGAGGAACCGGGGTCGCCGGCCCGCCTTGACCACGGCGTAGGCGTTCGCGATCGGATCGAGGTACGACGCGTGATTGCAGGCGATCAGCGCGGGTCCTCGTGCGGGGATCCGGTCGAGATGCTCGAAACGCCACCGGAACCAGAGCCACGCGGGAGGGAGCGCGACGATCTTCGCCGCTTGGAACCAGGGTTCGGCCACGTTCTCCCTCCCCGCCCGATGCGCCGCCTCGAGAGGCCCGACCCAGGGCCGTGAGCCTACCGGATGACCTCGGCTAGGCTGGAGATCTGGTGCGAGCCATCGCGTTGCCGGTGAAGTCGTTGGACGAGGCGAAGGGTCGGCTCGCCCCCGTCCTGTCTCCGCTCGAACGCGCAGCGCTCACGCTCGCGATGCTCGAGGACGTGCTGGATGCCACCTTGCTCCTCCCGGGGTGGGAAACCTGGGTCGTGTCGCCCGACGAATCGGTCCTCGAGGTGGCTGCGGGACGCGGGGCGACGCCGATGCCCGAGGAACAGCCACCCCTGGCGTCCGCGATCCGCCAGGCGGAGGAGGAGGCGCTGTCCCGGGGGCTGGACGCCCTCGCCGTCCTGCTGCCCGATACGCCCCTCGTGACCGCCGCAGCGCTCACCCGCGCGATCCACACGCTCGGACCCGTCGTGCTCGCGCCCGCCGCGGACGAAGCAGGGACGAACCTGCTCCTTCGCCGGCCCCCCGTCGCCATCCCCTCGAGCTTCGGGAAGGACTCGTACCGCCGGCATCTCGAGGAGGCTGCTCAGCTCGACGTCCCGGTTGCCGTGATCGAACACGCCGAGCTCGCGTTCGACCTCGATCTCCCGGACGATATCCTCAGGGTCGTGAACGACCGCCGGGCAGGACGCACGCGTGAGGTCCTGCGAGCCCTCGATGTATCGACGCGCGTGCGTCCCGCAATGCGAGCTAGGTAGGAGACCGCATGCAGGGAACCATCAAGCACTACGACGATGACTCCAAAACCGGCTCCGTGGTGACGGACGATCGGACCGAGATCGGGATCGATGCCGGGTCGCTCGGAGACGAGTTCATCCGGACGTTGCGTCTGGGACAGCGCGTGCGCTTCGAGGTGGCGGACGAGGACGGCCGGCCGGTGGCGCGCGACCTGCGATTGGTGACGTTCGCGGGACGCTAAGAGCGGTGCAGGACCTGCGCCCGGAACTCCTTGCCGGGCGTGAAGGACGGCAGGTCCCGAGCCGGCACCACGATGGGGACGTCGGGCTTCCGCGGGTTGCGAGCGATGCGCTCGTTGCGATGTTTGCGCTCGAACGTCCCGAAGTCGGCCAGCGTCACGCGCTCACCTTTGACCACGGCGTCGCGTACCGCATCGATCGACGCGTCGACGACACGGGCGACGTCGGCCTTGGACAAGCCGGTCCTCTTGGCGACCTCCGATACCAATCCGCCCTTGTTCATCTGCCCTCCCTGTCGTTCCGGTGGGGTCGTCCCACCCACCGTAGTCCTGCGCCGCAAGGAAGGTCAACCTCGCAGGTGGCGACGTCGTGGTTGGCGGAGGGTGCCTTGGTAGAGTGCGCGGGCAGTGCGGTGGGGCGTGGTGTAATGGCAGCACGACAGGTTCTGGCCCTGTTAGTCGAGGTTCGAGTCCTCGCGCCCCAGCTGCATCCCGGATCATCCGACGGCTGAACGTCCGTCCCTCGTCGTTACGATACGTGTCCGGTTCGAACGGACCGAGTCGAGGAGGCGCACGTGATCGAAGACGGAGCCCGCATCCCCGTGACGCTGATCCCCGGTGACGGGATCGGCCCCGAGTGCATCGACGCCACACGGCGGATCGTGGAGGCGGCCGGCGCACCGATCGACTGGGAGCCGGCGGATGCCGGCGCCGAGGTCTTCAAGAAGGGCATCGCCTCCGGCGTCCCGCAGGGGACGATGGACTCGATCGGTCGGACGAAGGTCGCCCTGAAGGGGCCGCTCGAGACACCGGTCGGGTTCGGAGAGAAGTCCGCCAACGTCACGCTCCGCAAGTTGTTCGAGACCTACGCGAACGTTCGGCCGGTCCGCGAGATGCCCGGGGTGAAGACGCCGTACAGCGGCCGCGGCATCGATCTGGTCGTGGTCCGGGAGAACGTCGAGGACCTCTACGCCGGGATCGAATACATGCAGACGCCCGGCGTGGCCCAAGCGCTCAAGCTGATCAGCGCGAAGGGCTCCGAGCGGATCGCGCGCTTCGCGTTCGAGTACGCACGGAGCGAGGGCCGGACGAAGGTCGCCTGCGCGACGAAGGCCAACATCCTGAAGCTCTCCGAAGGTGAGATGAAGCGAGCCTTCGAGAAGGTCGCTCCGGACTACCCCGAGATCGAGTCGTGGCACGTCATCGTCGATAACGCCGCGCACCAGCTGGTCAAACGCCCCGAGCAGTTCGAGGTCCTCGTCATGACGAACATGAACGGCGACATCCTGTCGGACGAATCGAGCGCCCTGATCGGGGGCCTCGGGTACGCGCCCAGCGCGAACGTGGGGAACGAGGTCGCGATCTTCGAGGCCGTTCACGGGTCGGCGCCCAAGTACGCGGGCAAGAACGTGATCAACCCGACGGCCGTGCTCCTGTCGGCGGTCCTGATGCTCCGGTATCTGGGACTGTTCGACCAAGCATCCGCGATCGAGCACGCGCTCTTCGTCACGCTGGAATCGGGTGTGCTGACCGGCGACGTCGTCGGGTACGACCGGGGCACCCCCACTACCGAGTATGCCGAGGCGATCATCGGGAACCTCGGGAAGCGGACCGAGACCTGGACCGTGCGCGACGTGAAGCCGCTGGTCCTGCCGAAGCTCGATCCCGCGCCCGACTACGTGAAGGCGACGTCCCGCGCGGTCGTTGGCCTCGATGTCTTCGTCGAGTCGCCCCTCTCCGCGTCCGAGCTCGGCGCCTCGATGATGGAGCTGACGCACGACACGCGGCTGTCGCTCAAGATGATCTCCTCGCGTGGCACGAAGGTCTTCCCGCCGACCGGCGCCCTCACGGAGACCGGGGATCACTTCCGATGCCGCTTCATCATCAAGGAGAACCCGGGCGACCTTCCCGACGAGGACGTGTACCAGCTGCTCACGCGGATCTCCCGTCGGCATCGGTGGATGCACATCGAGAAGCTGCAGGAGTTCGACGGCGAGCTCGGCTTCACGCGCGACCAGGGGGAGAACTGAGGCGACGTGTTCGAGCGATTCACGCAAGGCGCGCGCCGCGCGGTGGTGCTCGCCCAAGAGGAAGCACGCGTCCTGGAGCATAACTACATCGGAACCGAGCACCTCTTGCTCGGGCTGATGGCCGAGGACGACGGCGTCGGCGCGCGGGCGCTCGAGGCACTCGACGTCTCTTTGCCTTCCGTCCGGGTGCAGGTCGAAGAGATCATCGGTCGCGGAAAGACGAAGCCGGTCGGTCACATCCCGTTCACTCCCCGGGCGAAGAAGGTCCTCGAGCTCTCGCTGCTCGAAGCCCGTGAGCTCGGTGACCAACACATCGGCACCGAGCATCTCTTGTTGGGTCTCGTCCGCGAGGGCGAAGGTGTGGCGGCCCAGGTGCTGAGCAGGCTCGGCGTTAGGTCTGACGTCATAAGGTCCGCCGTGAACGCGACGCGTTCAGGACGGGAGGCTCGCCCGCATCAGACCGCCGTGCTTCGTCCCATGCTCCCCGATGAGTTCGTCACGTATCTCGAGTGGGCGATCGACGACTACGCGGCGGAGCTCGAGCGCAACGGGAAGGCGACCGGCGAGGCCGCGACGCTCGCCTCGCGTGCTTCGTTCGATTCGCTCCTGTCGGATGGACTCGCGACCGTAGGACATGTCCTGTTGGTCGCGGCGGACCCGGACAACGGCCAACGAGTCGGCGTGCTGTGGTTCGGCCCATCGACCGATGACTCGGCGATGGCGTGGATCTACGACATCACGGTGGACGAGGACCGTCGCCGTCAGGGATGGGGCCGGGCGATCATGCGCGCGTTCGAGGGTGAGGCCCGCG
>JALYLP010000582.1 GCA_030774195.1 Actinomycetota bacterium
GTCGGAGCGTCATGAGGTACGCGGCCGCGCCCACGGCCGCCGCAACCAGCATCACCAAGAGATACGCCATCGATCGCCTCAACGCGAGCCTACCCCGGCGAGCGGCCGTGAACGAGGAACCACGGCAACCTTCGGAACGAAGCAGTCCGTAGGATGGCTGCCCGCATGCGTCACCCCTTCCGCATCGCCTCGTTCGTCGTGGTCGCGACCGTGCTCGTGGCTGCCGCGTGGATCCGACTCCCGTATTACGCGATCGGCCCAGGGCCTGCCCGCTCGGTCACGCCGCAGGTCCGCTACGACGACCGCCCTCGCTACGACCCGACGGGGGCGCTCGAGATGACCACCGTGAGTTACCACCAGGTGAGCCCGCTGCAAGCGATCGCCGTCTGGCTGGAGCCCGACTGGGCCCTGATACCCCAAGCCGACCTGTACCCGACGGGCAACGTGGCGTTGGAGAACCAGCGGTCGATCTCCGAGATGGACCAGAGCAAGATCGACGCGACCTGGGTGGTGCTTCGGCGGCTGACGACCTACCCGAGGGAGCACGGCAGGGGTGCCTTGGTCGAGTCCACCGTCCCGGACTGCTCCGCGGATGGACGGCTGTTCCCGGGGGACATCATCACCGCGATCGACGGGCACCCCGTCCGCGACACCGCGGACGTCAGCCGGCTCCTCCACGACGCGAAGCAAGGGCAGGCGCTGTCGTTCCGGCTCGATGTGGATGGGAAGGTCGAACACGCGACCTTCGCCCGGAAGCCGTGCGGTCCCGACAAGGAGCTGCTGGTGGGGTTCCGGTCGATCGACGCGTTCCCGTTCCCGGTCTCGATCGACAGTGGCGAGATCGGAGGACCCTCCGCGGGGCTGATGTGGTCCCTCGGGCTCTACGAGCTTATGACGCCGGGCGATCTGACCGGGGGCCGCACGATCGCCGGCACCGGGACGATCGACCTCCGTGGGAACGTCGGGCCGATCGGCGGGATCACCGACAAGGTGGTCGCGGCCGAGCACGCCGGGGCGACCATCTTCCTGGCCCCGGCCGACGACATGGCCGAGCTCGACGGCGTGGATACCGGCGCGATGAAGGTCATCTCGGTCGCGACCTTCGCGGACGCCCTCCGAGCGCTTCGGCCGGGCGAAACGACGACGTGAAGTAGGCTGCGGGCCGTGTCGACGATCCGTCTCCCGGGCCGGTCACGGCGATGGCCGCTGATAGTCATCGGAGCCGTCATCGTCGTGGTCGTCCTGTTCACGGCGCTCTCGGGGTTCGTGATCGATCTGCTCTGGTACCGGGAGATCAACCAGAGCGGCGTGTTCTGGACCGTCCTTCGGACCAAGACCGTCCTCGCCGTGGTGTTCGGGTTGCTGTTCTTCGCGATCTTGTACGTGAACCTGATCATCGCGAGGAGGATCCGGCCGACGACCCGGATCCTGTCGCCGGACCAGGAGGTTCTCCAGCGGATCCGCGACGTCACGGATCCACTCGTGCGGTGGGCGCTCCCGCTCGGCTCGGCCGTGCTGGCGTTCCTCGTGGCGCTCGGCGTGACGGGCGAGTGGAGCAACTTCCTGCTGTGGAAGAACTCGGCCGGCGTGACGTTCGGGACGGTCGAGCCGCTGTTCAAGCGCGATCCAGCGTTCTACGTGTTCTCGCTGCCGTGGCTCCGCTTCTTGCAGGGATGGCTGTTCTCGTCCCTCGTTGGCGTGACGATCCTCGTCGGGATCGCCCACGTCCTGTGGGGCGGGATCCGGCCCCAGGCGCCGATGTTCGCGGACAAGGTGACGCCGGCCGCTCGCGCGCATCTGTCGGTCCTGCTGGGGCTCATCATGCTGGTCAAGGCGTGGGGCTACTGGCTCGGCCGTTTCGACCTGCTGACCTCACCGCGGGGCGTCGTCGAGGGGGCGTCCTACACCGACGTGAAGGCGCAGCTCCCCGCACTCAACTTCCTCACGATCGTCGCCGTGATCTGCGCGATCCTGTTCTTCGCCAACATCAGGCTCAGGCAATGGAGCCTGCCCGTGATCGCGGTCGGGCTGCTGGCACTGGTATCCGTGTTGTTGGGGGCCATCTACCCCGCGTTCGTCCAGCAGTTCCGGGTCAAGCCGAACGAACAGCAATACGAACAGGAATACATCGGAGACAACATCCAGGCGACGAACACCGCGTTCAACCTCAGCTCGATCCAGGCGCAAGAGCGTGACGTGTCGACAGGCCCACTGACGGCCAAACAGATCGCCGACAACGCGGGCACGGTCTCCAACATCCGCGTGTGGCGGCCGCCGGTGCTGAAGGAGAACCTGCAGTCCGTGCAGCGGTTCCGTCAGTACTACGACTTCAACGACGTGGACGTGGACCGCTATACGGTCAACAACGAAGAGCGGGTCCTGATGGTCTCCGCGCGCGAGATCGCCCAGCAGGGCCTCGACCCGTCGGCCCAAACCTGGCAGAACGTCCATCTCGCGTACACGCACGGATACGGGGCGGTCGCGGCACAGGTCAACACGGCGACGACCGAGGGCCAGCCCGACTACGTCCTGCAGGACCTCCCGCCGAAAACGACGGATCCGGCCCTCGATATGTCGCAACAACCGCGGATCTACTACGGCGAAAGTGACCAGGAGCCCTTCGTGATCACCAACACGAACGTCGACGAGCTGGACTTCCAGCCGGACACGGCGACGAGCTCGACCTACACGGGAACGGGCGGCATCCCGCTCTCCAACGTCCTGCGGAGAGCGATGTTCGCGTGGAAGTTCCGCGACTACTACCTGCTGGTCTCGGGCAGCATCAGCAGCAGCAGCAGGATCATGATC
>JALYLP010000583.1 GCA_030774195.1 Actinomycetota bacterium
GGTGTGGGTCGTTCGCGAGCAGCGGCATGCCGGAGGCCGTCATCGAACCCGCAACGACCCAGTCGTTGGAGCCTTGGCCCTGCGTGCTCGGCGCGTGCGGCATGAGCAGCTCGGCTCGCAGGAGTTCGGACTCCCAGTTGCTCGAGAGCGACCACGCGAGATACGCGAACGCGGCGGCGTAGGGGAGCGGGTCGTCCGGAACATCGGGTATGAGATCGAGCAGGGTGTATTCGACCGGGAGGGCCGGTGCGGCGTCGATCCACGCCTTAAGCCCGGCCCGGAACCGGCCGTGGATGTGCTGATCCTCGTCGGTCCATGCCATCAGATGGCGCGCGGCCGCCCGGTGCAGCCCGATCGTCCTGATGAACCGGTCGTCTTCGAAGGTCCGCTCGCCGAAGACCTCGGCCAGGCGACCGGTCGCGGCGCGGAGTGCGAGTTCCACCTGGAAGAGACGCTCCCCGGCGGTCACGACCCCCTGCGCGAACCACAGGTCATCGAGGGTCTCGGCGTCTATCCGCGGCACGCCGAACGCGTCGCGACGGATCGTGACGGGTCGCTCCAAGCCGGCCAGCTGAAGGGTGCCCTCGTCGGGGAAGAGCGAGGGGCGAGCCATCTCGCGGAGCTGGTCCGACATGCGGGCGAGGGTATCGCGAGGCTGCGGGAGCTGACCTCAGACCTGGGTTCGCGACGTCCGATGAACTCAGGGTTGGGTTCGCGCGGGCTCGCCTTCGGCCTCGCCTGACGCATCGGCATCCCGGACGTTGCCGAGCCAGCTCCGGTACAGGGCGGCGTACCGGCCCCCGGCGATCACCAGCTCGCCGTGCGTTCCCACCTGGACCAGCCTCCCGGCGTCGAACACGAACACCCGCTGCGCGCCCTCGGCCGTCGACAACCGGTGCGCGATCGTGACCACGGTGCGGCCCGCCGAGAGCCGGCGGAGCGCCTCGGTGATCCGTCGCTCGGTCGCCGGGTCCACGGCCGATGTCGCCTCGTCGAGGATCAGCAGCCCCGGATCGCCGATCTGCGCACGCGCCAGCGCCACCAGCTGGCGCTCGCCGCCGCTCAGCGCCTCGCCGCGCTCGCCGACCGGCGTCGCGAGTCCGTCGGGCAGCCCCGCGACCCAATCCGACAGTCCGAGCTCGACGAACGCGGCCTCCACCTCCGGATCGGTCGCGGCCGGCCTGCCGTAGCGCACGTTCTCGCGGACCGTCGTGTCGAACAGGAATCCGTCCTGCGGAACCATCCGGATCCGGGTCCGCCGGGAGTCGCTCTCCACGTCGCGAAGGTCGACGCCGCCGATCACGATCCGACCGGCAAGCGGGTCAGCCAGGCGAGACATCAGCTTCGCGAAGGTGGTCTTGCCGCATCCGGTCTCGCCCACGATCGCGACGTGAGCGCCCGCCGGGACCGACAGGGTGATCCCGTGGAGCACCTCCGGCCCTTCGCGGTAGGCGAAGCGGACGTCCTCGGCCTCGACCGACAGGGGCCCGCGAGGCAACGCGACCCCGTTCGCGGGCTCGACGACCTCGATGTCCAGGTCCAGAACGGCCAGGATCTTCCGCCAGCCGGCGATCGCCGTTTGGGTCTCGCTGTAGATCTCGGGGAGATCCGTGAACACGTGCAGGAACACGTCGGCCAGGAACAGGAACGCCGACACCTGCCCGAAGGTGAGCCCCCACGACTTGCCGTAGATCGAGCCCAGCACGATCACGGTCGAGAGAGCGACGGCGTAGAAGATCGAGGACATCGGCCAGAAGGTGGCCGCGCGGAAATGGGCGAGGACCTCTGCCTTGTAGCGCTCGCTGATCGCGTGTTCGACCTTGTCGTGCGTCTGTTCGTCCAGCCCGTACGCGCGGACCACCGCCGCCCCCATCACGGACTCGGACACCTCGGAGAGCATCTCGCCCACCCGGGTTCGTGCCGCGTTGAACGCGGCGGAGAGCCTCGCCTGCATCGACCACACGACGATCAGCAGGGGGATCAGCAGCAGGGTGATCGCCGTCGCGAGCTGCCACGAGTAATAGAGCATCAACAGCAGCGCGCCGATCGCCTGGGCGCCGGAGATGATCCACGCGATCCCGCCCCACTCCATGAACTCCTGGAGCGCGTCCACATCGGCCGTCACGCGGGCCACGAACACGCCGCGCTTCTCCTCGCTCTGCTCGGCGATCGACAGCGCGTGGATGTGGCGGAACGTCCGCACGCGCAG
>JALYLP010000584.1 GCA_030774195.1 Actinomycetota bacterium
GTCCTTCGCCGAGCGAGGTGGCCCGGTGCTCGGGATCTGCAACGGGTTCCAGGTCCTGTGCGAGGCGGGGCTCCTCCCCGGTGCGATGATCCGGAACCGCTCGCTTCGGTTCGTGTGCCGGGACGTGTGGCTGCGGGTCGAGACCGCGCAGAGCTGCATCACGGGCGGTCTCACGCCCGGAGAGACGATCGAGATCCCGATCAAGCACGGCGAGGGCCAGTGGATCGCGAGCCCGGAACAGCTCGGCGATGTCGAGCGGGATGGGTTCGTCGTCTTCCGGTACGCCTCGCGCGCCGGGATCGTCGACGATGCCCACAACCCGAACGGGGCGACGAACAACATAGCGGGCATCCGGAACTCGGCCGGCAACATCGTCGGGCTGATGCCGCACCCCGAGCACGCGGTCGATCCGGACGTCGGCCCCACCGGCGGTCAGCCACTCTTCGCGTCGCTGCTGCATATGGCGATGGCGGGGTGACCGGGTGAGCTCGGAAGAACCCCCGCTCCACCGTCAGCTCGGGCTCACCGACGACGAGCTGGCACAGATCGAGAAGACCCTGGGTCGGGAGCCGAACCGGACCGAGCTCGCGATGTACTCGGTGATGTGGTCCGAGCACTGTTCGTACAAGTCGTCGAAGATCCATCTCCAGACCCTCCCGACCGAAGGTCCGGCCGTGCTCGTCGGGCCCGGTCAGGACGCCGGAGCGGTCGACGTCGGCGACGGGGTCGCGGTCGTGTTCAAGATCGAGTCGCACTCGCATCCCAGCGCGATCGAGCCGTATCAGGGTGCGGCGACGGGCGTCGGCGGGATCGTCCGCGACATCGTGTCGATGGGAGCCAGGCCCGTGGCGTTGCTCGATCCGCTCCTGTTCGGTCCGCTCACCGAGGAGAGGAACCGGTGGCTCTTCGCGGGCGTGATCGCGGGGATCGGCGGCTACGGCAACTGCATCGGGGTCCCCACCGTCGGCGGAGAGATCCGGTTCGCCGACGCGCACACCGCCGATCCGACCGTCGACGTGATGTGCGTCGGCATCGCCGATGCCGATGACCTGATCTCGGCGCAGTCGCGCACGGCCCAGGCCGGTTCGCTCATGGTGCTCTACGGCGCGTCCACCGGTCGGGACGGGATCGGCGGGGTCAGCGTCCTCGCGTCGGCCACCCTGGACGACGGGGCCGAGGGATCGCGCCCCAGTGTGCAGATCGGCGATCCGTTCGCCGAGAAGCTCCTGATCGAGGCCTCCCTGGAGCTGATCGCCGCCGGGTCGCTCGAGGGCCTCCAGGATCTGGGGGGAGCGGGGATCACGTGCGCCGTGAGCGAATCCGCCACCCGTGCGGGCATGGGGACGTCGATGGACCTGGACGCTGTTCCGCTGCGCGAGCCGGGGATGGAGCCGTTCGAGATCCTCACCTCGGAGTCCCAGGAACGCATGCTCGCGATCGTCCATCCTTCGAAGCTCGACGAGGTCCGGGCCATCTGCGATCGGTGGGGGCTGACGACGGCCGTGATCGGCGAGCTCACGCCGGGCGGCACGCTCACGGTTCGGAGCGGCGGCGCCGTCGTGGCGGAGGTGCCTGCGTCGTCCCTCGCGGATGACAGCCCGGTCTACGATCGCCCGGCCGCACCGCCCGCCCGTTCGATGGGGAACGGGGAGGACCCCACCTTCGTACCCTTCGAGAAGGATCTGACCGACGCCGTTCTGACCGTGCTGACGGCCCCGAACGTCGCCAGCAAGCGGTGGGCCTTCGAGCAGTACGACCGGATGGTGCAGGGCAACACGGTCGCCGGACCCGACTCCGACGCCGCCGTCGTGCGGGTCGCCGGCACCCTGAAGGGCCTCGCGCTCTCGACCGACAGCAAGAGCAGGTTCGGACGTCTCGACCCGTTCCTCGGGGCCGTCCACGCCGTCGCGGAGTCGGCTCGGAACGTCGCCGTGACGGGATCGGTCCCGATCGCCATCACGAACTGCCTCAACTTCGGCAACCCCGAGCGTCCCGAGGTCATGTGGGAGCTCACCGAGTCGATCCGTGGGATCCGCGAAGCCTGTCTCGCCTTCGATACCCCGGTGACCGGCGGGAACGTGAGCCTCTACAACGAGAGCGGAGACAGCGCTATCTGGCCGACGCCCGTGATCGGGATGCTGGGGCTCCTCGAGGACTACCGGTTGCGGGTCCCGAGCTCGTTCCCCCGGCCGGGGCTGGCGATCTACCTCGCGGGTGAGACCTTCGCCGAGCTCGGGGGTTCTGAGTTCGCCGAAGCCGTCCTGGGGGTCGTCGCCGGCAAGCCGCCCGCCCTGGATCTGTCGAAGGAGCGGGCGCTCCACCGGTTCCTGGTCGCCGCCGCCGGCGGCGCGGTGCTCGCGAGCGCGCACGACTGCGGCGACGGGGGACTGGTGATCGCGCTCCTCGAGTCGGCGATCGGCGGTGGACATGGCTTCGCGGTCGCGCTCGCCGGCGACCTTCCGTCGCACGTCGCCCTGTTCAGTGAATCCGCGTCGCGTGCTGTCGTGAGTGTCGACCCGGCGGACGAGGAGGCGCTCGTTCGGCTCGCGGCCGAGCACGGGATCCCCATCGCCCGCCTAGGCGAGACGGGAGGACCGCGCGCGCTGGTCGAGGGCCTATTCGACGTGCCCGTGGACGAGCTCCGGGACGCATGGGAGACGGCGATCCCGCGACTCCTCGGGGAGACGTAGCGTTTCACGCAGCCGACCCCTCCGGCGTTGTTCTCCCAGACGGCGAGAGGAGGGGGTCCGAGATGCATCATGAGGATCGGTGGAGTATCTGGCGCGTGACCGAACCGGAGCCCGAGTACCTGGGGAGCGTGTCGCGGAGGCGGCGGCCACATGTGTGGCGCGATCTGCCCGTCCGCAGGTGGTGGAACGTGTGAGCCGACGGCTCCCACCGTTCGAGCGGTTCCTCGAGGCGAACCGGACGACGGTGTTCCGCTACCTCATGGTGGCGGTGGGGCCGATCGACGCCGACGACGTGTTCCAGGAGACGTTCCTTGCGGCGCTCCGCGCCTACCCTCGGTGCACCGAAGCCGATCGGCTCGATCGGTGGG
>JALYLP010000585.1 GCA_030774195.1 Actinomycetota bacterium
GTCGAGGCTGAGACGCTTCAGGCGATCGATGACCACTTCTGGGACTGGATTCTGTGGCTCCGGTCAAAGCAGGCAGCGAGTCGTCTCGACATCGTCTCGGACGAACTCGGGAAGATGTTCGACCATCTGCTAGAGCCGATGGATGTGCTCGACTGTCCCGTCGATCTGGATCAGGCCGTCGAGGTGTATGTCAACGCGCGGAGGACCCAGGAGCATCGATATGACGTCGCTGTGGCAAGGACCTTAGAGCGCGAGGTACGCAAGACGCTCGATCAGCCTTGGGGCAACGACTCTTGACCGAGGTCAACTCCTTGCGGGAGACGCACCGCACGCGCGGTTGGGGTTCCCCCGGCGAGAGAGGGGCTCGGATCGCCATCCCTTCGGCGCAGGAGTGAGGGATGTCGACCCCTCGATATGTCGCAGGAGGACCCATCGAGAGATGTGGTCGATGCGGAGATTGTCGAGGCGCGTCAGGGTCACAAAATGCGCGACCTAGCGTTCTAACTGTGCGCACCTGGTACGGATCGGCGATTCCGCGACGAGCAGTCGAGATCGGTGCTCATCGTAACCTTCCGCTGTGCTACTAGTCGTTTCGCTCTGCGCCAGGATCGAGGAAGCCCCGCAGTCTTGGTGCTGTGTGATCCCGATGAGGGGCGCGTTGAGCTCGTTCCCGTACCTGACCCCGGTCTCGGTGCCTTCCGGGCTCTGCGCCACGTCTGCGTCGATCTACTACGCCGTGGATCAGGGGTAGGCCGCGCTCGTGGAAGAGGCCATACGCCCTCGCACAAGCGAAGGGCGCACTCACGGTCGTCAGGTCCAGACCCGATTGCGTCGCGGCGAACCGCCTTTACGAGCGGATCGGCTTTGGGCGCTGGACCACCACCTGAACGCCCACCGGGGATGGATGCGCACGACTGGGCACGGACGCATCCGAAGGACGCTAAGGAGCGATCCGCGGCGACCGTCGCGCGGCGAGGGGGCGGCTCATTCGGGCACATCGATCGGCAAGCGACCACTGATCGTGGTCCCGCCGCCCGGCGTAGAGATCACGTCAACCACCCCGCCGAGTGCCGCCAGGCGGTCCGCGATGCCCTGGAGGCCGGTGCCACTCGGCGTTGTTGTGACGTCGAAGCCGCGACCATCGTCGGCCACCGAGAACCGGAGTTCGCCGTCGTCGGTCGCAAGCTGCACGATCGCGGCGGACGCCTCCGCATACTTCGCAACGTTCTGAAGAGCCTCGAGGCAGCAAAAATACACGGCGCCCTCGATCTCCGCTGAATAGCGTCCGACGCCATCCGGATCGACGCGGACTTTGACCAGCGACTTCGCAGCTTGCGCCTCGATCGCCACCGCCAAGCCCTTGTCGGCGAGCAGCGGCGGGTAGATCCCCCTAGCGAGGTCGCGGAGGTCCTCGAGCGCCGCCTTGGTCTCATTCTGGAGCTCGTCGAGCATCGCCTCAACTCGAGCGGGATCCTTGGTCAGGATCCCCTTCGCCAGGCGGAGCTTCACGGCGAGGGCGACGAGCTGCTGCTGGGCCCCGTCGTGGATGTTCCGTTCGAGCTTTCGGGCGCGCTCGTCCTGCGCCGCGACGATCCGCTTGCGGGAGGCCCGGAGGTCCTCCAGCAGCACGACGTTGCGCAGTACGAGCCCCGCCTGGGCGGCCACGTCGGTGAGCAGTTTTTGCTGGGCGGGACCGAGGCTCTCGTTGGTTGGCATAACCACGGAAAGCGCGCCGAGCAGCTCCATCTGATGCCGAACCTCGAAGACGGTCTCCTTGCTCTCGGCCCGGTCCAGCGTTCCGTCGACGACCTCTCTCGCCCCCCCGATGTCGGAGTGAGGCCAGGAGGCGGCGCGGCGCATCTCGGTCTCAGAAGCGAGCCAAACGGCCGCGGACTCGGCGCCGACGGCCTCGGCCGAGACCCGTGCGAGGCGGGGGAGCGCGTCGTCGAGCGAGTAGGTCCCCGCGAATCGGGAGGAGAGCTCTGCGAGGACCTCGTACGGCGTCGCCCGGTCCCCGTACACGGCCCGGTTCGCCAGCCGTTGCGCCCGGCGGCGTGCTGGCTGGAAGGCGAGCGCGACGATGGCGGCAGCGATCGCGGAAAGGACTGGGTTGCTCGCGTAGCCGATGAGCGACCCGGCCGCGATCACCACGAGGAGGTAGACACCGGTGCCGAACGCGGCGAGTAGTCCATAGACGACGGCCTTGTTGATGACGATGTCGATGTCATACAGCCGATACTTCAGGACGCCGAATGCGATCGAGACCGGAACGGCGAGGAAGGAGGCGATCGCGACGTACGCGATCCAATCCGGCCCCTGCGTATCCGGCGTGCCAACCAGGACGGTGACCACGGCATAGGTTAAGAGCACCGCCACGGCGGTCATCGACGAGGCGAGCCACTTGAGCTGCAGACGCTCCTCGCCGCGAGACCGACGGAAGCGGATGACGGCGGAGACGGTGCCGAGGAGCAGCAGCGGGAGAAGGAGGATGACGACGAGGCTCTCCTCGAGGCTCGTGAGCCCTGGAGCGCCGATTCCGACGGGGTTGTCGAACCCTACGAAGATCGTGAACCGTGGAACGATCGCAGCGAGGATCATGGAGGCGAGCGCGAGGGCGATCGACACCTGGATTGTGCGCCGCCAGAACCGCGACAGGAACCGGCCGTCCGGGAAGATTGCGGCGACGAGCCCGAGCCCGGCGACCAACGGGATCCACAACCATTCCTGAACCCACGCCGCAGCGATCCCCCCAACCGGTCGCGCGTCCTCCGCGAGCAGCGCCCACCGGGCGTACTCGGTCGTGAGCCCGATAACCCCTGCGGTCACGCCGAGCACGCAGAAGATCCACCCGATCGGGTTCGACGGCTTCCGGGCGGCGATGATCGCCCCAACGCCCCCCATCACCAGAGACATGGCGAGCGTGTACCCCTTTGCTCCGAACTCGGTGGACAGTTTGGGGATGTCCCACGCGCGCACGAGGAACAGGACCGTCCCGGCAGACAGAGCTAGGGACAGCCCGAACGAACCAGCCGCGAGCGCTCGCGTCGAGCTCTGCCTCATGCGGGAGATGCTGACACCCCTCGCCAGCGGGTCCAAGGGGGCCTCTGCCATGCTCCGAACTGCTGTTTTCGCCCCCCGGAGGGGATGCCTGCACCCGATTGATCTTCCGGGGTGTAGGGCGTTGACGGATCCGCTCGCGCGCTCCTCAAAGAGCGAGCCAGACCCTGGTCGAACCTGTTGTTGGTGGGACAAACAGAGCTGATGATCCCTTCGACAAACTGGGAGAAGACCCGATGCCCCAACCTGAGAGGTCAGACTGAGTGATCTGCGTCCAGTTGGCCCGACCTCCAGAGCTTCCAACCACCGAGCGCCAGTACGGCACACCCGGCGAACATGAGGATGGCCTCCGTGGCTCCAAGGCCGTTTCCGATCCCCACGATGATGCTGAGGGTGAGAAAGAATCCCGCGACCAGCAACGCCACTCCGAGCACTTTGCGGATGTTCAGGCCCACCTCCCTCGGTAGCGAACCTATCCCCATCGCGAGGATAGTACGGGCGAGGGCCACTTCGGGGGCGGATTTCCAGACCCGGACGGTCTGGTTGCCGTAGCCTCCGGGACCCCGAGGGCTGATCAGATGAACCGCCGACCGCGCGCCTATGCTCCTTTCCGAGCGGTCTGTCGTTGAAGGGAGTTCTCCGTGGAGGTCGCACCGGGCATCCATCGGGTGGGGAACAACAGCATCGTCAATGCCTATCTTGTCGAGGAGGCAGGCGAGGTCACGATCGTCGACACCGGAGTGCCGGGCCTCTACCGCGATCTCCCGAAGGAGCTCGCGTCGATGGGCCGGTCGGCCGCTGACGTGCGTGCGCTCCTCCTCACGCACGGGCACAGTGACCACATCGGCTTTGCGGAGCGTCTCCGAACTAAGCGTCATGTCCCAGTGTCGGTCCACGAGAACATGGAGGAGAACGGGCACGACCGCTTCTACGGCACGGCCGGTGTCACCGTAGGTCGATCCCGGGACAGCCGTGCCCTACGGCCGTCGACCTTCCCGGCAGAGAAAGAGGAATGACGTGGAATGGCAGTCACGTCTTCGGAGTCTCTCGGCGAACGGCGAACACCCTGTGGCGGAAGGGCCGTCCTTCACTCGCGAGGAACGTGGCGACCTTCGGGGGTTCTCCTCGACCTGACAGCCAAACTGACAGCCAAGCCGATGGACGTCCATGGACGATCGTGGACGGTCATGGAATCGAAGACCGGCGTGACCTGCGCATCTGGACAACGGTGGACATCCGTGGACAAGGCGCGGAGAACTCATAATCCGTCGGTCGGAGGTTCGAGTCCTCCCCGCCCCACGAGCGTTCCGCAGGTAAGGGCGAGATTAGGCGTCACGATGGGGGAGCGGAAGGAACTCAGCCCCGAGGTTGCCCCGCATCTGCCCCGTGTCCTCCACGCGAACTCCACGCTCGAGGGCATCGGCGACAGCGTCGAGGTCGGCCTCGAAGAGGTGCCCGTAGACCGTCAGCGTGAACGCCGCGGAGGCATGGCCGAGGATTGACTGCACCGCTTTCGGC
>JALYLP010000586.1 GCA_030774195.1 Actinomycetota bacterium
CCGTCGAGGTGTCGTCCTCGTGCGCCTCCCGCTTCATGTAGTCCTCGACGACCGCCTCCAGGGAGGACGCTCCGTAACTCCGAACGTCGCAGTGGTCGTCCCGCCAGATCTGGAACGTGCGCTCGCCGAGCCGGTAGATGCGGTAGCGCCGCAGCCGCGTCCGTACGAGCACTCCTTCCGGAAGCGCTCGCTGCGGCAAGATCCGCGCCGCGGATCCAGCCTTCTTGCGTCTCCTGCGGAGGCCCATCGCTCCTCCTTCCGGAAGGGGACGTCGGGACCGGTTGCCTTCCTCGGCGGATGCGGCAAGAGGCGTCGAGCCGGCGTTTCGTTCGCCGGACGCTTGGTTGCCCTCGTGGGCCACATCCTCGCTGAGCGAGAGGCACCTTAGGTCGTCCGTCCCAGGTTGCCGGGCTCGGTATCCCGAGCCGCTCTTGATGCACCACCGATGGTACACGGCGGGTCCGACACCGCCCTGCCCCGAAGGTCAACGATCCAGATCGGGGTTTCGCCCAAGCAGGAGGCTCAGGGGTCGCGCTTCTTGCGCCGTTGGCTCGTCGTCCGCGATTGGTAGTGCATGCGCTTGCGCGTGCTCGGGTTGTAGGTGGCAGGAGCCATCATCGCGAAGTTGTCGCCGAGCATCTCGGCGGTGGCGAGGAGCTCCTCGGCCTGGGCGGAACCAGGGGCGGTGGTACGGAGGTCCTCGGCGGCCTCGGACAGGAGCTTGCGGGCGATCTCGAACTCGCCGCGGTCGGCGTGCTCGCGAGCCTGGGTCTGCGCGCGGGCGGCCTTGAGGATCACCACCTCCTCGGTGACCTCATGGTCCGCCTCGGCGGCGGAGGCTTCATCGGCCGAGACGAGGTTGACGGTGAGCGGGACCCTTGTCTCATGCATCGCGACCTGATCGCCGACGGTGACGTAGCGCAGCACGACCTCGGCGACCTTGGCGACACCGAGCGTGGCGAGCTCGGCGACGTGGAGCTGGAAGACCACGCGCCGTCGCTCCTCGCCGTAGGCGTCGCCGAGCTGCACCTGCACTCCCCCGCCGACCGACACCTGCGGGAACCCGTTCAAGATGCCGAGGAGCTGCACGTCCTCGCTCGGGCGGATCTCGACGCTCACGTTCTGGGCGACGAGCGACATGAGCCCTTCGAACTCGCTCGCGAAGATCGCCGGTGCGGCGTCCGGCGTCGGCGCGTAGTGCGCGTTGCCGCGGCCGGCGTCGGCCATCGCGGTGAGCAGGGCTTCGTCGAACCCCTGGCCGAAGCCGATCGTGGTTGTGCCGACGCCGGTGGACTCGGCGGTCTTTCGAGCCATCGCGGTGAGCGCGGCCGGATCTGAGATGCCGACGTTCGCCAGGCCGTCGGTGAGGAGCAGCACCTTGCGCGGGCCCTCGCCTGAGGCGCGCCCGAGCTCCTCGACGCCTTTCAGCCACCCGCCGGACAGGTTCGTCTGACCACCGGACCGGATCGAGGCGACTCGAGGGCCAGCTCGTGATCATCATCCAGTGAGCCCATGTAGACGGAGCCGGAAAAGTTCTCATTCGGGAAGACCCGGGCTCGATCGAGGAGCCTCCGTCCCGCTGGCGCGTCGACTTTTCCGTCGTCGCTCACGAACAACGGATACATGGTCTGAGTGGACCGAAGTCCGTTCACGCTGATAAGCCAATTGAACTGCCATCCGACCGAGGGGACATCGACCATGGCGGGATCTATTGCTCGAACAGCGGCGGCCCCGTCCGGCTTCTCCTCGGCGACTCGTCGGACGAGAGCGTCGATGACCGGATGACCGAAACCCAGATACTCGACGAGCTCCGAATCCACAGAGCTCCGGGGATTCAGACACACACGACGGCGCTCCAGACCCCCGAACAACTCGGGGTGCTCCACGGTGAACGGGGCATGGAATTCCACGATCCGTTCACCCGTCTCGGACTCAGGCCCGACCCATGCGTGAGCCCAGGCTAGGAGTCTCTTGAGGAAACGCTCGAAGTCCTGTTCGTCGACTGGCTGCGCTTCGCCGGTCGCCTTCTTCACGATTGCGCTCATGTAGCTCTTCGCATCCATGATGAAGTCGGCGAACTTGGCTTCCGCCGCTCTTGCCGTCTGTATCTCCTGCTCCAGATGTATCCCGATTTCCGCGATTCGCGCGTCGCGCGCGTCCTCCGCCAGGCGAAGCGCCTTCCGGATATCGTTCTCCGTGTCGCCCAGGATGGGATCGAGCGTCCCGACCGCCTCCTCGAAGACCTTAATCCGCCGCTCCAGGACGTCGAGGATCCGGCCCTCGATGGTTCCTTCCACATGAAAGTTGAAGATGGAAACGGGATGCTCCTGACCGATGCGGTCCACGCGACCGATCCGTTGCTCGACCTTCATCGGGTTCCACGGCAAGTCGTAGTTCACGAGCACGTGGCAGAATTGGAAGTTCCGTCCCTCACCACCGGCCTCCGTGCTGACCAGTATTTGCGGACCCACGCCCCGCCGGAAAGCCTCCACGGCTGAGTCTTTCTGCTCCGCACTGAGCTGCCCGTGGAACCTGTGCACGGACCATCTCTCACCGAGTAGCTCGAAGAGCATGTCCTGCGTCTCTCGAAACTCTGTGAAGACAAGGACCTTCTCGTCCGAACGCTCGGCGAACAGGTCGGCGAGGTTCCTCATCAGGACCCGGGTCTTCGTGTCGACCTCGATGCCTTTGAGAAGAGCGATCACCTCATCGAAACGGCGAATCTCGAGACCCGCCCCGACGGCCAGTTCGCCAGTGATCACCGACACCTCTTCGTCATCCTCGAGGTCCTCTTCGGCATCAGCTATGTCCAAGGTCACGGATGTCGAATAGTCAAGCTTCGCGCGGCGCTTTTCCAGCGAGACGAGGAGGCCTCTGGACGAGCTCGCGAGGAGTTTCTGAAGGATGACCATGAGGAAGCCGATCGCGTATTGGTTGGTCTGCTCTTGGAGTCGCCAGCCCTCGTCGAAGACTTTCTGCATGATTCTCTGGACCTGCTCCTCAGCCGGCGACAGGGACACTTCCCACCGCTTCGCGACTCGCGGCTGGAAACCCATGACCCTCGCCTTCCGGTTTCGGACCATCACTTCGCTGAGACGGTGTCGGTCCCTGAGTCGTGCAGCTATCTCCAGGGCACGCGAACGACGCATGAGACCCGCAACGGCCTCCTCGTCCAAATCGAGCAGCCGCTCCAGTTGCTCCTGGACCTCCGCTCGCTCGTCTTCGTCAGTAGGCAGGCCATCCGTTTCCAGTCGATCTACGAGCTGGCTCAAACCGGTCAACGAGGAAAGGTGTGTGCTGAAATCCCGTTCAGACGTGAACAGCGCCGGATTCAGCATCTCGACGAGGGAGTAGAGCTCGAAGCGCTCGAGCTGCATCGGTGTCGCTGTCAGCAGAAGTGCCCCTCTGCGAAGGAAGTCCTTGTTGGCGATGAGTCCGTCGACCAACCGAAATAGGTTGGTCCTTCGGATACTGGTCCCCCGCCTCTGGGCGCGGGCGTGATGAGCCTCATCTACGATGACGACATCCCAGTCGACCGCCGTGATCTCCCTCCGACGAGATTCGCTCCACGACGCCCACGCATGGGAGGTGATCACCGAGTTCCTCGCCGACCACGGATTCACATGACCTTCGTCCTTGAGTAGTCGGACGGTGTTCTTGTTGTAGATCGAGAACGTCTCGTTGAACTTCGTCTTCAGTTCGAACTGCCACTGACGCAAGAGTCCTGCCGGAGTGAGTATGAGGACACGCCGCGCCTGGTCCCTAGCCCTAAGTTCCTTGACAATCATCGCGGCCTCGATCGTCTTCCCGAGACCAACTTCGTCGCAGAGGAGGAACCGATGCGGATACTCGGTGATTACTCTGTGGACAACGGAAACCTGATACGGCTCGAGGTCCACCCTCGCATTGGACAGCGAGACTAGCTGATTGTGTCTATGGGCTGTCCAGTAATCCATAGCTACCGCACGAAGGTTGAAGTCCGACGCCGATCCGAAATCCTTGGAACGCATTCGCTCCAAGGGGTCGAGCAGAACCGCAGGCCGCAGAGCGATCTCGGCGACGTTAGCGATGGAGTTCCCGAACCAAACCTTCCAAGTCGGTACGAGCTGGCCGGCCACAGCGCCCTGGATTACGCCCATGGAACCGTCCGCCCGTGTAACGG
>JALYLP010000587.1 GCA_030774195.1 Actinomycetota bacterium
CTGCAGGCGATGGCAGAGACTTCGGAACCGGAATGGAGAGCCGCGGCCGCGGCCGTTCTCCCCGGAACCGCCAACGGCGTGGAGCTCACGCTCTCGCTCCTCGATGACCCCGAGCCGGTGGTGCGCCGAGCCGGGATCTCCGCGCTGGCCGGCCGCGCCTCGCCCCATGCGGCGGAGGCGTTGGTGCGCCTCCTCGGCGACGCGGATCGAGACGTACGCGCGGCGGCCGTCGAGGGCCTCGTGCGGATGGACGACGCGGCTGTTCGGCCGTCGATGGATGCGCGCTCCCGTCCGGACTTGGAGCCCGGAGCGATGCGGGTGCTGGCGCGTCTCGACGGTGTGGACCCATCGATCCTCCACGCGTACGTTCAGCGGGAGGTGTCGGATGCGGTGCGATACGCGGGCCTTCTCCGCGCCGTCGTCGCGGGGGAGGACGCCGCGACGGAGCTGCTGGCGCATTCGCTCCGCGACCGGATGCTCGGTCACACCGTGAATGCGCTCTCCGTTGAGGGACGGTTCTCCGATCCGGTCGCCATCGGGCTCGCCATCGACGACCTGTCGAGTTCCGACCCCGCTCGGCGTGCGAATGCACTGGAGGCGCTCGACGCCGTCGGCGAGCCCCACGTCGTGCGTCCGCTCCTTCGAGCCTGGGAGGCGATCACGCTGCCGTCCGGAGACGTCGGGTCGGCGCTTACGGAAATCATGCGCGATCGGGACCCGTGGCTGCGGGCCTGCGGCGCGCGTGCCGCCGCCGTCCATCCGGAGCTGCGCCCGTCCGTCGAGGTGCTCGCTCGAACCGATGCGGATACGCTGGTGCGAACCGCGGCCGCGTCCATGGGGGCCGCATCCGTGGAGGGGGATTCCGGCGTGGAGACGTTGCCCACCCTGTCGCTGATGGAGCGGATCGTATTCCTCCGGCGGGTGCCACTGTTCGTCGACCTCTCACCCGTCGATCTCAAGCAGGTCGCGGAGATCTCGGATGAGCACGCGTATCGGGATGGCGATCTCATCGCCGATCAGGGCGAGCCGGGCGAGGAGATGTACCTGATCATCTCCGGAGAGATCCGCGTGCTGGTCGCTCGCGACGGTGAGGGCCCGGCGGAGGTAGCCCGACGGTCCTCCGGCGACTGCGTCGGGGAGATGGCCGTCATCAGCCGCGCCCCTCGGATGGCCTCACTGGTTGCGGCCGGAGACGTGCGGACCCTCGTCATCGATCGCGCCCGGTTCGAGCGGATCCTTCGGGACCGGCCGGAGGCGAGTCTCGCGGTCATGGGAGTTCTCTGCAGCCGGCTGCGCGAATCGCACAGTGCGTTGCCTCCGGAGGTTCGGGCCTGAACATTCGTAGTTCCGCATACGGCTTGAGCAGCTTTCCCGTAGACACCCGTCTCGAGAGGACCCGTAAGCTCGACGCTGCGGAGGAAAGCCCTGCCAACGAGAGAAGGAGGGTCATGCGGCTGCTCGGCGCGATGCTGCGGTCACCTGCTCATTTTCTGATCGTCCGGCAGCGAGGCCGCTGGATCTCGCCGGGGTCCTAGGATGCGGAGTGTGTCGCTCGTCATCCGAAGACTCCCCGTCGATGGCCTGGCGAGGTTCGCGGAGATCGACCGGTCTGAGGAGATCCGTGTCCATTACCGCCAACTCGGGGAGATGCTGATCGAGGAGGCCGTCTCGGAGTCGGTGCCGGACTTCTCTAAGGAGGGCGACTACCACAGCATTCCTGAGTTGGTGAAGACGTGGCAGCCCGTGGTCGACGCCGGGGGAGTTCTCATAGGAGCCTTCGACGAGGACCGCCTGGCGGGGCTGGCGTTGCTCGGGACGGAGCTTGCGCCCGGCGTCGTGCAAGTCGCTCTGCTGTTCGTAGGTCGTCCGTACCGCAGACGCGGCGTCGCCGGCGCTCTGATGGGCGAGATGGAGTACCTGGCGCGCGATCGTGGCGCACGAGCACTGTACGTGTCGGCCGTGCCGAGCGAGTCGGCGGTACGCTTCTATCTCTCACGCGGGTTCCGACCAACCGAACCGTTGCCGGTGCCGTTCGCCAAGGAGCCCGAGGACATCCACATGCTGCGGCCGCTCTCGCCGAGCTGAGGCTCTGACATACCGGACGCGAGAGGGTGGAACCGCATCGGGCGCATGAGCCCGGCTACCCTCCAGAAGTCGCGCATCCGCGGACTGAGGCGCGCCGGGCGAGCCGCTTGCCGCCACATGAATGCCGGGCCGAAACGGCGGCCCCCTGGGGACTCGGAGCCTATTCTCGGCACCGGCCTCGGAGAACGGGGCAGGGCCAAATCAGTCCTTAAGAATCCCGGTCTGGACCAGAGGATCCTGAGTTGACCCGTGCATGCGTCTGGCATGCCGATCTCATCCGGGAGATGCGGTCATGAAGTGCCACGGACCCGAAAGCGTCTCGCCGCGCGGGACGATCAGGCACGCAAAGCCGCACGATTTCACTTCGTAGGACCGCTGAGCGCCCAGGCTCGCGTAAGACCCCCCGGAAGGGCGCTCAGTGGGCTTTCACTTTTTCTGCCCGGGAGGGCACAATCGGCCCGGAGGCGAGGGGGTCAGGTGCAGAATCGGACAGCCGTATGGACAGCCGTTTCCCTGTTCCTGATCGACGTGTTCATCGCCGCCTTCGGACTCTTCCTCGTCGTCCTCAACCTGCATACCGACCTCGGATCGGGACCCAGCTCGGTCGTATCCGACGCCGTGCTGCTCCTCGCCTTCACTCCGTTCGCGGTCGTCGGCGCACTGATCATCTCGCGTCGTCCGAGCAACCCGATCGGCTGGATCTTCCTGATCACGGCGCTCGGCATGGCGGTCTCGACGACCGCGTTCGACTACGCCGTCTACGCAGTGCTCACCAACCCGAACTCGCTGCCCGGGGGCGAGTGGGCCATCCGGGTGAGCGAGTGGGGGTTCGGTCTGCCGATCCTCGCGTACATCTTCCTGTTCCTGCTGTTCCCGACCGGGCACCTCCCATCGCGCCGCTGGCTCTCCGTCGCTTCGCTTGCGGTGCTCGCGGTCGCCGCGTTGGAGGCTAGCGAGTTCGTTCCGACGGTCATCCCGTTCGAGCTCGCGCGCGCCATGAACGTCCTGGCGTTGTGTGCATCAGCGGCGGCACCGGTCATCAGATTCCGACACGCAGGGAGCGAAGAGCGACAGCAGATCAAGTGGTTCACGTTCGCGGCCGTGCCTGCGGTTGCCGTCTTGGTAGGGCCGCTGTTCTTCAACCCGTCGGGCCTGTACCTGCTGGTCTCCTTCCTGGCCACGGTCGGGGTCGCGGCCGGAGCGTGGATCGCGATCTCCCGGTACCGCCTCTACGACATCGACGTCATCCTCAACAAGACCGTCGTCTACGGCTTCCTGGCGGCCTTGATCACGGTGGTCTACGTCTTGGTGGTGGTCGTTCTCGGAGCCATGATCGGAGCTACCGAGGGGCTGTCGCTCGTGGCGACCGCGATCGTCGCGGTGGCCTTCCAACCGACTCGGGAGCGCGCCCAACGCTTCGCGAACCGGATCGTGTACGGCGAGCGAGCGACTCCTTACGAGGTGCTCTCGAAGTTCTCCAGCCATCTCGGGGAGATGTACTCGACGGACGAGGTCCTCCAACGCATGGCGCAGATCCTGGCGGAGGGGACGGGCGCCTCTCGAGCCGTCGTCTGGCTGCGGCTGGGCGTGGAGCTTCGGCCGGCCGCCTCCTGGCCCCCGAACGGTCCGATGCCCTCTCCTGTCGCGATCGCAGGCGACACGCTCCCGAGGTTGACGACACAGAGCCGTGTCGAGGCCACGACGCGTGAGGCCCCCGTCAGCCACATGGGCGAGTTGCTGGGCGCATTCACGGTCACCAAGCCTCCCTACGAGT
>JALYLP010000588.1 GCA_030774195.1 Actinomycetota bacterium
GTACGTCTCGAGTCACTAGTGTAGTGCCTACGAAGTTTCTGGACATAGAGCATGGGACGGCGTAGCATGAAGCATGTTCACTCCCATCGCTCCGACGGAGCTCACCGGCAAGCAGCGAAAGTCACTCGAGTCATGGGTGCGATCGCCGACCATGCAGTCCCGCGCGGTCCAGCGCGCCCGCGTCGTGTTGGCGGCGGCTGAGGGGATCTCAAACCGGCAGATCGCCAAGGATCTGGGGATCACGCGCACGACGGTGATCTTGTGGCGGACACGCTTCGCCGATGGTGGCACCGACGCGCTGGGCCAAGACGCGCCGCGTTCGGGGCGCCCGCGGGAGATCACGTCTGAGCTGGTGGACTGGATCGTGTCGGAGACCCAGAACACCACGCCTCCGGAGGCGACGCACTGGTCCACCCGGTCGATGGCCGCGCACGCCGGGGTCTCCCCCGAGATGGTCCGGCGCATCTGGGTCGCTCACGGCCTCAAGCCGCACCTGGTGCGCCACTTCAAGGTCTCGACCGACCCCGAGTTCGTGGCGAAGCTCCGCGACGTCGTGGGCCTGTACCTCAACCCTCCGAAGCGGGCCATCGTGTTCTCGGTCGACGAGAAGAGCCAGATTCAGGCCCTGGACCGCACCCAGCCGTCGCTGCCGATGAGGCCGGGGCGGGCCGGCACCATGACCCACGACTACAAACGCAACGGTCTCGCCACCCTGTTCGCCGCGCTAAACGTCGCCGACGGCACCGTCATCGCCCGCTGCAAACCCCGGCACCGCCACCAGGAGTTCCTGGCGTTCCTGAAGGTTCTCGACTCAAATACGCCCAAGCGTCTGGACCTGCACCTGGTCGTGGACAACTACGGCACGCACAAGCACCCGGTGGTCAACGGATGGCTCGAGGCCCATCCCCGCTTCCACCTGCACTTCACGCCGACGAGCTCCTCGTGGCTCAACCTCGTGGAGCGCTACTTCGCCGAGATCACGCGCAAGCGCATCCGCCGCGGAACCTTCCGCAACGTCAGCGAGCTCATCGCCGCGATCAACGACTACGTCCGCCAGACCAACGCGGATCCGAAACCGTTCGTGTGGGCGGCGAAGGCAAACGACATCCTCAAGAAGGTCGCGAAGTGTCGAGCGACTTTAGAGGCGGCACACTAGCTGTCCCGGCCCTTCCCCTCGGAGACCAGGGCGAGGGTCGTCTCGATCCGCCGGGCGCGCGTCTCCTCCCTCTTCGCGTCCGCGACCCACGTGGCGAAGTCCTTACGGCGGGTGAACGAGAGCTTCTTCCAGGCGGTGGTGAGCCTCTCGTTGCGGAGCGCCTTGGCGAGGTCTTTCGGCACGTCGACGTCGCGCGGTGCATCGTCGTTCTCCGCGACGACGTCGAGCGTGTCCCCGACCGACGCGCCGGTCGCAGCCATGACGGCCTTGGTCACGCCAAGCATCGTGACGCCGCGGTAGCGGATGATGGATCCGCGATAGGGAACGCCGTCGAACGTGACCCGCACCGGGATGCGGCCCTTCCCGCCGAGGCCCTCCACCACCTTCTTCGGGACCTCGACGAGGTGTCCGCCGCCACCGGGCGTTCCCTCCTTGAGCTTCGCCTTGAACCGTTGCTTCGCCACGGACTGGAGCCTATCCGGCGAAAGAGGATCCCTCGCCACCTCCAGGATTGCTTCCGGTGGCAAGGGAACCGCAAGGTCTCCGGCCGGGTCTATCCGGGAGATGCGATACGTGCGGACGGCGATCGGGGCTCTCCTGCTGGCGGCGGCCGTCGGATCCTCCGGCGCTCCCGGGGCGGTCGCGGGACCGGAGACCGCTCCGGGGAACGGCACAGATCTCTCGTTCCCCGGCGGGGGCTCGATTCTCTTCATGCCGACGAACGGCCGGTCGCTGGGTGATTCCGCGTTCGGGATCGTGACCTCGGCGGGAGCGGTGAACGGTTATTTCAACGGCTCCCGCGGCTCGCCGCTCTTCGCCAGCTGGGATCCGAGCGACCCGACCCGCATCCTGGCCGGGCGCGTCGGTCCTCGAGACCTCGTTCGGTTCGGCGTGTCCGGGACGTCGTTGCAGCGGCTCGACAGTTGGCGGCGGACGCCCTATCTCGAGAGCGTCCAGTACTCGGCGGACGGCAGGTACATGGCGTCGAAGACGAGCGCCGGTTCCGACCTCCGCATCCGTGACCTCTCCGGAGGAGGAACGAGGAGCATCTCTGCGCCGAGGGGATATCTCGCGGGTTGGACGCCATCGGCGGACGTGATCATCTCCAGGAGGCATAGCCGTTACCTGACGCTCGACCCGCGGACCGGGCGTTCGAGCCGGCTCGTCGGGCAGAAGCGATTGGGGCGCGGGATTCCCCGTGGCTGGGTACGGCGCCTCCATGGGCGACGTGTCCTGGTCGACGGACGGACGATTCTTCTCCACGCTCGTGTCGTCGCACCGAGGTCGTCATTCCGCCGTCGCCGTCGGAACCGCCGATGGACGGATCCGCGACATCGTACGGCTCGGTCGCGGAACGATCTACGTTCCGACGTGGTCGCCCTCG
>JALYLP010000589.1 GCA_030774195.1 Actinomycetota bacterium
CCGCGGATGGCCGAGATGCTCGAGGAGATGCGGACGCTCGCGGATTTCGTGGTCATCGACTCGGCGCCGGTGCTCGTGGTGTCGGACTCGCTCGCAATGGCCGCCCTCGTGGACGGTGTGCTGTTCGTTACGGAGGCGCAGAAGACCGACCGGCAAGCCGTCAGTCGGGCGCGGAATCAGCTCGAGCAGGTCGGCGCGCCGGTGGTCGGTGCGATCATGAACAACTTCGACCCAAGCAAGTCCGGCGGGGGCTACTCCTACCGCTACTACTACCGCTACGAAGACGGGTACGGCCCCGGCGATGAAGTCTCCGGCAATGGCAAGCGCGGAAAGTCCCAACTAACCGACCGCACGTTGGTTCGGCACTGATCGATCGATCACGAGCACGCTGAGAGGGGAAGGCTTGATCAGGCAAGAAGCCGCGAGCCAAGCGATCACCACGCACGATGCGGACGTCCTCCATCTGGCCGCAGATTTCGGCGACCTCGCGATCCGGATCCTCACGACACGATGCACCGTCGCGGTCGTGGGCCTCGGGTACGTCGGTCTGCCATTGCTCATGAGCGCCGCGAGAGCCGGATTCCCGGTCATCGGCTTCGACGTCGACGCCCGGAAGATCGAACGTCTGCGCGCCGCCGACTCCTACATCCCCGACGTCGACGTCGAGGATCTCGCACGGCTCGACCCCGAACGGTTCGGTAACGATCCGGGGGTCCTGCCGGACGCCGAGGTGATCGTGCTCTGCGTCCCCACGCCGCTCAACGACCGTGAACCCGATCTGTCGTTGGTGCGCCGGGCGACCGAGTTGGTCGCCCAGCATCTCCGCCCGGGTCAGCTCGTCATCCTGGAATCGACCACCTACCCGGGGACGACCGAGGACATGGTCCGCCCGATCCTCGAGACCTCCGGCCTCCACGTCGGTGTCGACTTCGCGCTCGGGTACTCCCCCGAGCGGATCGACCCCGGTCAGCGCGTCAATCGCTTGACGAACACGCCGAAGATCGTGTCCGGCATCACCCCCACGTGCCGCGAGCTCGCCGCGGCCTTCTACGGACGGATCGCCGGAGAGATCGTGCGTGCGGCCTCCCCACGCGAAGCGGAGATGGCGAAGCTGATCGAGAACACGTTCCGGCAGGTCAACATCGCGCTCGTGAACGAGCTCGCGATGCACGCCCGCGACCTGGGCGTCGACATCTGGGAATCGATCGACCTCGCGAGCACGAAGCCCTTCGGCTACATGCCGTTCTGGCCGGGGCCCGGTGTGGGCGGGCACTGCATCGCGATCGACCCCTCGTACCTCTCCTGGCGGGTCGGGCAGAAGGTCGGATACGGGGTCGACTTCATCGAGCATGCGAACGAGGTCAACCGCAAGATGCCGCGCTACGTCGTCTCGCGCATCGGCGAAGCGCTGAACGAGGTCGGCAAGCCGGTCAAGGGCTCGCGGATCCTCGTCCTCGGCGTCGCCTACAAGGCCGGGGTGAACGACGACCGGGAGTCACCCTCCCTGGAGGTCCTCGAGCTCCTCAAGGAGAAGGGCGCCCAGGTCTCGTACCACGATCCGTTCGTCGGAGAGGCAGTCATCGGCGGGGAGCGGCTGAGGTCGGTGCCGCTCTCGGACATGCTGATCGAAGAGCAGGATGTCGTTGCGATCCTGACCGCGCACTCGGGGATCGATCACCGCCGGGTCGTCGATATCGCTTCGCTCGTCTTCGACGCCCGGGGAGTCACGAAGCCGCTTCAGCGGCCGAACCTGGTTCGGCTGTAGAGCGCAGCGCCATCGGGGATGGCGAACGGCTGTCTCGCCATCCCGCTGACGCCCGAGAAAGTCCCCCACCGGACCTATTCCGACGGGCAAGAGATAAGAGGAGACTGGCAGCGTGCCCGGTTCTGCACACGGGGTCAGCGTCCACAGAGGTGCAGGCCCGTGCAAGAGGTAGGCGAGGGAGGCAAGTGATGAGGACAGGCTTCGATTACGTCGATCAGTCGGGCATCGAGATGCGGTGGGATGGCAGGGGACCCATCGAGGCCGGGATCCGGAGTAGAACGAGCGGAGACTTCCTCTACGTCGACAGCTTCGAGGCACCCTACGCCCAGGCGCGGACCGAAGAAGACTTCCTCCGGTTCTGCGAGTCCTATATGAGGAGCGGTAACACGTACACGGTCCAGAGACGGCTGTGGCCGACCCCGCATCAAGCTGTTTCCTCGGCGCCTCACCGACTTGGCCGCTGAGCCACTCACACAGGACGCGGCGATGGTGCCGATCCTGCCCGCGGAGTCAAGGCTTTCATCGAACTCTCATCAACATGATGGTGAAAGTGCGGAGAACGGGTAAGACAATGGCATCCTCGACTGATGGGACCGAGATGCGGCAACAGCAGAGCTACGCGGGCGTGACGCGGCAGATCGTCGCGTCCCTAACCATGGACCGGGAGC
>JALYLP010000590.1 GCA_030774195.1 Actinomycetota bacterium
GGGCGCCTACCTCAGCGGGGTGAACCGATGCGCCCCACCGGGCAACCGCCCGACCCCGGAGGAACGCGACCGTTGCCTCCCGTTCCTCGAGCGGGAACTCGGCGCGCTTTCCCATATCCGGGTGATCGTTCCGTTGGGATCGTTCGCGTGGGACGGGGCGCTCCGCGCGATCGCCGGGCTCGGCCACCCCAGGCCGCGTCCCAGGCCGCGCTTCGGGCACGGGGTGGAAGCGTCCGTCGGGCCCTATCGGGTCCTCGGATGCTTCCACCCCAGCCAACAGAACACGTTCACCGGGAAGCTCACTCCGGCCATGCTCGACGACGTGCTGCGTCGCAGCCGGGCGCTCGCGCTTTGACCACACCCGGCGGGTGTGCGACCGTTCCGGAAACCGCCCCAACTCTCTGCTGGACCGAGGAGGCACGCATGATGCGTTGGACCCGACTGCTCCTCATCCCTGCGGCGGCGGTACTCGCGCTCGGAGCTACCCCATCGACCCTCACCTATGCGAGTACGGCCACCTGCACGATCGTCGGCACGAACGGGCACGACGTGCTCCACGGGACCGCCGGGGCCGACGTCATCTGCGGGAGGGGTGGCGCGGATGACATCCACGGCGCGGGCGGCAACGACGTTCTACGAGGTGGAGGAGGCGACGACAGCCTGTACGGGAACGCCGGGAACGACCTGCTCGTCGGCGGGGCCGGTGGCGACTTCCTGTCCGACGGCGGCGGCGACGACGTCATCAAGGGCGGCGGGGGCCGCGACTACAACTTCGGCGGGATCGGTGACGATCGCTGGTATGGCGGCGCGGGACCGGATTCCCTGATCGACATGCGCGGGACCGACTCGATCCATGGCGGCCTCGGGAACGACTCGTGCCTGGCCACCTACGACAACCACGGCGGGGACACGATCTCCGGCGGCCCGGGGACCGACATCTGGTACGCGGACCCGGCCGACCACGCGAGCACGGTCGAGAAGAAGATCATCTGCTTCGCCGAGTGACGTCGGCCGCTGTCCCGGCCGTCGTGGCTCCGTAACATCCGCGGCCTCGCCGTATCGTTGAAGGCTATGGGACGGCACGGACGCATGTTCGGCATGGGCGCACGGCCGCTCGACGAGGACCCGCGCCCCATCCGCCCTGCGACCGTCCGGCGTGTGGTCCGGACCTTCTCGCCGTATAAGAAGAAGGTCGCGGTGGTCGGCCTCGCCATCGTCATCACGGCAGGCCTCGGCGTGGTGAACCCGCTGCTGATCATCCAGGTGTTCGACAAGGCGCTCTTCGGCGCGAACAACGACTGCGCCGGCCAGCCGTGCCCGAACCTGCCCTTGCTGTACCGCTACGTCGCCTTGATGATCGTGATCCCGCTGGTGACGAGCATCATCGGGGTCGGGCAGACGTACCTCGCCAACCAGGTTGGGCTCCACGTGATGCAGGACCTCCGCAACGCGCTCTACCGCCACCTGCAAGAGATGTCGCTGCGATTCTTCACCTCGACGCGGACCGGTGAGATCCAGTCGCGGCTGGCGAACGACGTGGGAGGGGTCCAGTCGGTGGTGACCGACACGGCGTCGACCGTGCTGTCGAACACGGTCACGATCATCAGCACGATCGTCACGATGCTGATCATCTCGGTCCCGCTCACGGTCCTGTCCTTGCTTCTCCTGCCGCTGTTCCTGTGGCTCACGGTGCGTGTCGGGAAGGCTCGGCGCGTGGTTGCGACGAGCACCCAGAAGACGCTCGCCGACCTCACGTCGATCACCGAGGAGACGCTGTCGGTCTCCGGCATGCTGCTGTCGAAGTCCTTCGGCCGCCAGTCCTTCGAGATCGGGCGGTTCCGCGAGGAGAACGAGCGGCTGACCGGCCTGCAGATACGCCAGACGATGATCGGTCGCTCGTTCTTCGCTCTGATCGGGTTCTTCTTCTCGATCACGCCGGCGCTCGTCTACCTGGTGGCGGGCTGGGTCAACGCGAACCACGGCTCCGCCGTGATCCAGTCGGGCATGCTCGTGGGGTTCACCACACTGCAATCACGGCTGTTCTTCCCGATCGGTTCGATGCTGCAGGTCTCGACCGAGGTGCAGTCGTCCTTCGCCTTGTTCGACCGCGTCTTCGAGTACCTCGACATGGAGCATGACATCGTCGACGCGCGCGACGCGGAACCGCTCGTGAACGTCCGCGGCAGCGTCGAGCTCGACCACGTCCGGTTCCGGTACGAAGAGCCGCCCGGCGACCTCGTCCCCATCTCGCCGGAAGCCGTGCCGACCGAGCAGCTCCGGGAGTGGACGCTGGATGACGTCTCGCTCAAGATCGAGCCCGGACAGCTCGCCGCCCTGGTCGGTCCGAGCGGCGCCGGCAAGACGACGATCACCTACCTCGTGCCGCGGCTCTACGACGTCCAGGCCGGGACGGTGCGGATCGACGATCACGACGTCCGGCACGTCACGCTCGAGTCGCTGGGCGAGGCGATCGGGGTCGTGACCCAGGAGACCTATCTGTTCCATGACACGGTCCGTCGGAACCTGTTGTACGGCAAGCCGGATGGGACGCAGGAGGAACTCGAGGCCGCCGCCCGAGCGGCGAACATCCACGGGAAGATCTCCGAGCTCCCCGACGGGTACGACACGGTGGTCGGCGAGCGCGGCTACAAGCTGTCGGGCGGCGAGAAGCAACGCCTCGCGATCGCGCGCGTGATCCTCAAGGACCCCAGCATCCTCATCCTGGACGAGGCGACCTCGTCGCTCGACACGACGTCGGAACGGCTGGTGCAGGCCGCCTTGGAGCCACTGATGCAGGGCAGGACCACGATCGCGATCGCGCACAGGCTGTCGACGATCCTCCAGGCGGACGTGATCTTCGTGATCGACCGGGGGCGGGTGGTCGAGCAGGGGACCCATGAGGAGCTGTTGACGAAGAGCGGGCTGTACGCGCGCCTCTACGAGCAGCAGTTCCAGGATCAGGTGATCGAGCCTGACAGCTCCTTGCGATAGCCCAGCAGAACGAACCCGTCGGGGAAGACGCGGTCGGCGTCGCGGACGTAGCCGAGACGCTCGTACATCCGCCGGGCAGCCTCCATCTTCGTCGTGGTGTGGAGCGTGACGAACGTCTTGCCGGCGGCGCGGGCGCGCGCCTCGCACTCGGCCATCAGCCGACCGCCGGCGCCGCGCGCCCGCGCCGCCGGGTCGACACCGAGCATCCGGATGTGTGCCTCGCCCGGTTGGAGCGGTACGTCGCCGCCCCCATCGCGCACCCGGCTCTCCAGCTCGAGGGTGACGCAGCCGATGATCCGTCCCTCCTCGACCGCAACGAGGATCGTGGTCCTGGCCGCCCGCTCGACGACGTCCGCCAGCCGGACGAGGTACCGCCCCCAGTCGCCGTCGTCGTCCGGCGGGACGAACTCGCGGTACGCCTCGGCGATGACCCGACCCGCCTCGGCGTAGTCCTCGGGAAATGCCTCGCGGGTCACGATCGCCATCGGGCGGAAGGGTACCGATGAGCGATGGTCAACCTGATTGACCATGCCCATCCGGCCTGGCACGATTACCTTCCGATGGCCGACCTGATCCGCCAGCTCCTCGAGGCACGACGCGCGCTCGCCAGCGAGCTCGACTCCGACCTGGCCGACCGCGGGTTCCCGGACGTTCGGCCGGGACACGCCGCGGTCTTCCTTGGGGTCGATCGGCGGAGCGGCTCCCGGTTGACCGATCTCGCCGAACACGTCCGCCTGACCAAACAGGGGATGATGGCGATGGTGGACGATCTCGAGGCTCGTGGCTACGTCCGCCGCGTCCCGGACCCGAACGATGCGCGCGCGAAGCTGGTGCGGCTCACGGCGCGCGGTCGTCGCGCGGCCGCCGAGTGCCGCCGGGCGGTGCAATCGGTCGAGCAACGGACCCGGCGTCAGCTGGGGGATCGCCGGTACGACACGCTCCGCGAGACGCTCGAAGAGCTCGCGGAGTCCGAGCTCGAAGCGGAGGCCTGAGGTGGTCTTCAACCTCGGGACGCCGATCTGGGAGATCGCGATCCGCACGGCGATCGTCTACCTGGTGATCCTGTTCGGGCTCAGGCTGTTCGGGAAGCGCGAGCTCGGTCAGATGAGCACCGGCGACCTCGTGATGATC
>JALYLP010000591.1 GCA_030774195.1 Actinomycetota bacterium
AGGGTTCCTCCCTCCAACAGTGCATCGATCAGCCTTCGTTCCGTCACGGTTGGATATCCCCGCTGGATCCAGCGGAGACGGTTCCGAGCATGACGGGTCAACTTCACCTGTTGGACCGTAGTCGGCCCGTCTGACGGTCTTCGATCAGAGCAGGCGCAGCCGGGCGACGAGCACGCCCGGGATCTCCGTGTATACGTAGCCGGGAGATCCAGACGTCCCATATTCCAGATCGACCAGCGGTTCCTCGAGCCCGTCGAGCGCGAAGCCGTGGTCGAAGAACGGTCGGAAGATGTCCGAGATCGAACGGTGGAAGTACCACTGCTCGACGGGCTGACCCGGGAGTGCAACGCCCTTCGCGATCGAGGGGTTCGCGTATGACGACACCTTCACTGAGTAGACCTTCCGCACGTCACCGTCTCGGTAGACGAGCTCGGTCGTCGGGACCGCTTCGCCCGAGTTGAACGCCGGGTGGAGCGTCGAGATCACGAACCGTCCACCGGGCCGCAGCAAACGAGCGACCGCGGAGGCCATCGGCTCGATCGACGCCATGTCCATGATCGCCATGTTGCTCACGACCGCTTCGAACGAACCCGGCTCGTCGAGCTCCAGCAACGCACCCTCGTCCGTTGCGTCCACCCGTCGGTAGTCCACGTCGCCACCGCGCGCTCGTGCGCGCTCGAGCATCCCCTCGCTGAAGTCAGTCGCCAGGACCGAGGCACCGAGCTCGGCCATCCGGCGCGCGAACTCGCCGTTGCCGCACGCGAGCTCCAGGACGCGTTCCCCCGGCTGCAGCTCGAGGAGCCGTTCCACCGATGGTTGGATCAGGTGACGCTGCCAGGTCTCCCCGGCCTCCACCTGCTCATCCCAGTACGGGGCGAGCGCATCCCACGCCTCGCGGACGTCATCGTTCCCTGGCTCCTCATCGCTCACGATCGCCCGACTCTATCGCGCCATGGAGGAATCTGATCGATCCCAAAACGGCGGCGATCCCGGCTCGATCTTGCGCGCTAGCGTTGCGACCGATCCACAATCGGACCTGGTACACGAGGTCACCCTCGATCACGACGTCTTCGAACGACACGCGAACAGGTCCGCCTCGGATCGCGTCCGTATGGATGAGTTCGTCGTACGTGATCGGGAAGCGCGTGCTCTCCGGCGGCGCGAATAGCCCGATCCGGATGCCTGTTGGTTGGAGCACGAGGCCGACCCCTGTGCGGGGGAAGCCGGCGAGGACGAATCGCCCGTAGCAATCACTTCCGCCGGTCGGATCATGGAAGGTGAAATCGACGCTGGAGACGATCACGCCGTCCTGGAATCCGAGCGTCGCGCAGCGACCGCTCTCCCCTTCCGAAAGTTGGGTTATGTGCCACGAGGACGGCGCCCGGAGCGACCATCCCTGAACCGGCCCGCCCATCAGCGACCAAGTCGAAGGGTCGGAGGCGACGCTCGCCGAACGATCAAGCACGAACGCCACAGCCCCGCCGATCACGATCAGAACAGCGGCCGACGCGAACAAGCGTCTCACGCCGTCGCGGCTTCGAGATCGGATAGCGTCGACGCGTCGCTCGCGAACAGGACGCGCACGGAACTCCCTTCAGGCGGGAGGACCTCGGCGGCTTGACCGTTACCGGCGTCGATCCATCGGTTCATCGCGCTCGCGAACTCGGCCGCGTCGGGGGCGGTGTCCCACACCGTCGAGAGCACAACCGCCACGTGCGTGCCGTCGGACCAGGCGCGGCTGATGCCACCGTCCCATCCGGCGGCCGCCGACGCGGCATCCGAGCCCGGCAACCGCAGGGCGAGCGCGAGCGAGAGCCACTCCTCGCCGATGCCCTCGACGTCGAGGTCCGTCCACCCGCGGCCGAGCTTCGGCCCGATGTCGGGGACGTCGACGGGCGTCGGCTTGTGGTTCGGGTTCCGCTCGGGGTGGATGATCTGCTCGGTGGAGACCGGCAGGACCGTCAGCGCGTGATCCACCGCCGTCTCGCCGCCGTGGGCAACGAGCGCGGTGATGAACTGGAGGCCCTGCGTGTACGACCACTGT
>JALYLP010000592.1 GCA_030774195.1 Actinomycetota bacterium
CACCAGCGCGGCATCCTCTACGCCCCCGACTACGTGATCAACGCCGGTGGAGTGATCCATCTGGCGGGCTACGAAACGCTCGGATGGGACGAGGCCATGATGCACGCGCGCCTGGCGGGGATCGGCGAAACCCTCGTGGGCATCTTCCGAACGGCGGACGCCGAGGGGATCACCACCGCCGAGGCAGCCGACCGGCTCGCGCTCGCCCGGCTCGTCGCCGGGGCGCCGGCCGAGGGCTGAGAGGTGGACGGACGCCGGGCCGCCGACTAGGACAGAACCCGCTTCCGGAACCCGTCGATCCCGATCGCGAGGAACAGCGCACTGAACCCGATCATCCCGCCGTAGATCGCCCAGTAGGGCATGTGCGGGATCTGCGGCGTCAACGAGATCCGCATCCCCTCGCTCATATACACGAGCGGATTGAGCAGCACCACCGCCTTGAGCCACGGGATCGGGGTCAGGGTGGCCCAAGGGTAGTAGGTGGCTCCGAGGAACACGATCGGGATCACGACGATCCCGAACAGGAGCGGCACCTGTCGCGGATTGACACGGGTGCCGAACACCAACCCCAACGACGCGGCCGTCACGGCGGCGAGCGGCAGGAGCGTGAACAGCAGCACGGGGCGAACGTCCAGATGCACGGGGGTCGCCGGGACGAACAACGCGAGCGGGAACACGATGGCGGCGGCGATCAGGCCCTGGAGCGCTCCGGCCACCACCTTCTCCACCGCGACGCTCCAGACCGGGAGCGGGGCCATCACACGGTCTTCGATCTCTCGGCTGTAGCCGAAGTCCTGAACGAGCGGCAACGCGACGGACTGGATGCCTTGGAAGATGCAGGCGATCGCGACCACGCCGGGCACCAAGATGCTCGAGAACGCGGCGGATCCCGCGGCTCCGCCGACGCCCTGACCGATCTTGGGGAACACGTACGCGAACACGAAGACGAACAGCAGCGGCTGCATCACGGTTCGCGCGATGAACTGCACGAACTCCTTGCGGAGCACCGAGAGGTCACGCAAAAGGAGCGCGCCGAACGCCACCGCCGGCGTGCTGCGAAAGGTTCCCGTTTCCGGAAGGCTCTCGATCGTCGCGGCTGTGGTTCCGCTCATTCGCGAAGGTCCTTCCCGGTGAGGTTGATGAACACCGTCTCGAGGGTGGGCTCGTCGAGCGACACGTCGCGCACCTGGAACCCGCCGGATTCGGCCGCCTGGATCACGCGCGGGAGCAAGCCGGTCGTACCGCGAACGGTCAGCTGGACCGTTCCCCCGAGAACGGCGGTCCCGGTCACGCCCTCCATGTCGCGCAGGTGGGTGGCGAGCCGGTCGGGCTGATCACCGGCTTGGATCCGGACGATCGTGTCGCCGCCGACCGTCCGTTTGAGGTCCTCCGGCGTGTCGAGTGCCAAGATCCGGCCGTGGTCCATGATCGCGACCCGTTGGCAGAGCTTGTCGGCCTCCTCCATATAGTGCGTGGTCAACACGATCGTCTGGCCCTCTCGGTGGATCTGACCGAGGATCTCCCACAGGGCGAGCCGCGACTGAGGGTCGAGCCCGGACGTCGGTTCGTCCAGGAACAGGACCTCCGGGCGGTGAGCCACGGCCCGGGCGAACAGCAGACGCTGCGCCATCCCGCCGGACAAGGTCGAGACGTCGGCGTCGGCTCGGTCGGACAAGCGGAAGAGCTCGAGAAGGGCGTCCGCCGTACGCGCCGCCGCCCGCGCACCCATCCCGAAGTACCGTCCGTGGAAGTAGAGGTTCTCCCGGACCGTCAGGCTCCGATCCAGCGTGTTCGTCTGCGAGACCACCCCGACCCGCGCCTTCGCCGATGGTGGGTCCGCGACGACATCGATGCCGGCGACGACCGCCGAGCCCGAGGAGGGGATGACCCGCGTCGTCAGCATCCCGACGGTGGTGGTCTTGCCCGCGCCGTTCGGCCCGAGCAGGCCGAAGATCTCGCCGGTACGGACCTCCAGGTCGAGGGCGTCGACGGCCTTCACACCGGTCGCGTAGACCTTCGTCAGCTTGGTCGCGCGGATGACGACGCCTTCAGCGGCCCGGTCAGCGGTCGTCGTTGTGGTCGATGGAGCGGTATCCACGGACATCCACGATACGGCCGGTCCAGGGTTCGGACACCCCCGGGATCAGACGATCGGCTTCTCGGTGCCGGCGCGACCGATGCCAGACACGAGCGCCGCCACGAGCACGATGTTGGTGACCGCGAAGATCCACCAGAACCACGACGCCGACCCGGCCGGCACCGAGCCGATCGCATGCAGCGCAGTCGCGAGCGCCGTCAGGCCTGTCTCGAGGACGAATGCCCACGACCACCACCAGACGTCGTCCAACCGGCGTGAGATCATCAACGCCAGCGCCGCCGAGGATACGGCGGCGATGCCGCAGACCCGGACGTAGGTGTAGTCGGGGTAGGGCAGCTGATCGAACCACGTCACGAGGATCCACCGTGGGGTGATGGCGATCAGCAGTCCGCACCCGCCCCAGACGGTTGCGAACAGCTGCAGCGCGCGTCGCAGGAACGCCATCTCGGGCCTTTCCTCCGCCAGGCTCAGGCCCGAAGCGGCCCAAAGTCGCTGGTAGGATACGCGAACCGCGGATGGCTCCTGGGGCGCGAGCGCGCCCGTCGTCCGCTCGTCATACCGCGAACCGGAGGGGGAACGAGCGACATGCAGCAGGGCCCGAGGGTCGCCGTCATCGGGCTCGACTGTGCAACTCCCAAGCTCCTGTTCGACGACCTCCGCGCCGAGGTCCCGACCATCGCGAAGCTGATGGACAACGGGATGTACGGCGACCTCGCCAGCATCACGCCGCCCATCACGGTCCCCGCCTGGGCGTGCGCGATGACGGGCCAGACGCCGGGGCAGCTCGGCATCTACGGTTTCCGGAACCGCAAAGATGCCACCTACGACGGACTCTCCATCGCCCACTCGGGTTCGGTGAAGGAGCCCGCCGTCTGGGACGCGCTGGGTGCGAAGGGCATGCGCTCGGTCTTGATCGGCGTGCCGCCCTCGTATCCGCCGCCCGCCGACTTCCCCGGGTGGCGCGTCGGGTGTTTCCTCACGCCCCCGTCCGCGGACCGGTACGCGTTCCCGCAGGATCTCGAGGCGGAGATCGAAGAGGAACTCGGGGGGAAGGGCCGGTACATCTTCGACATCCCGAACTTCCGGACGGCCGGCTTCGACGTCACATTGGACCAGGTGTTCAAGATGACCGAGCGACGGTTCCAGGTGGGTCGCCGGCTGATCCAGAACAAGCCCTGGGATCTCTTCATGCTCTGCGACATCGCCCCGGACCGGCTCCATCATGTCTTCTGGCAGTACGTCGATCCGACCCACCCGCTCCATGAGCCCGGCAACAAGTACGAGGGAGTCTTCCAGGACTACTACCGGTTCTTGGACCGGGAGCTCGCGTCGTTGATCGAGCTGATCCCCGAGGACGCGGTGACGATCGTCATGTCCGATCACGGCGCTCGGCCCATGATGGGCGGCCTGTGCTTCAACGACTGGCTGATCCAGGAGGGATTCCTTGCGCTCGACGAGCCGGTCGTCGGAGGCCCCGTCCCATTCAAGGACGTGTCGGTCGATTGGAGCCGGACCGTTGCGTGGGGCGACGGTGGCTACTACGGCCGGTTGTTCCTCAACGTCAAGGGTCGCGAGACGCAGGGTGTGGTCGACCCCTCGCGGTACGAGGCGACCCGCGACGAATTGATCCAGAAGCTCGAAGCCGCTCCGGGCCCGGACGGCACGCCGCTCGGGACGAAGGTCCTCAAGCCGCAGGAGGTCTATCCCGAGGTTCGCGGCGTCGCCCCGGACCTCCTGGTCTACTTCGGCGACCTCTCGTGGCGCTCTGTGGGTTCGATCGGCAACCCGAGCCCGTTCACGTACGAGAACGACACCGGCCCCGACGGGGCGAACCACGACCGGGATGGCATCTTCATCATGAGCGGCGCCCCCGGCCAGCCCGCCGGCAAGATCGACGGCCTCCGCCTCGTCGACGTCGGGCCGACCATCCTTTCCCTCTACGACATCGAGGCGTCCACGGCGCTGCCTGGGGCCGTTGGAAGGAGCTTCCTCGCATGACCGAGCACCGCGGGTTCACCGTCTGGTTCACCGGCCTCTCAGGGGCCGGGAAGTCCACGATCGCCGAGATGCTGTACCACGAGTTCCAAGCCCGTGGGATGAAAACCGAGATCCTCGACGGTGACGTCGTGCGGCAGAACCTGTCCAAAGGTCTCGGTTTCTCCAAGGAGGACCGTGACCTCAACATCATGCGGATCGGGTTCGTGGCGAACCTCCTCACCCGCAACGGCGTCGCCACGATCTGCTGCCCGATCAGCCCCTATCGGGAGGCGCGGGATGCCGTCCGGGCTGAGGTCGGCGACTTCGTCGAGGTGTACGTCCACGCCACCGTTGCGGAGATCGCCGCACACCGCGACCCGAAAGGCCTCTACAAGAAGGCGCTGGCCGGGGAGCTAACCGGATTCACGGGCGTCGATCCCGACGCCCCGTATGAGCCACCGGAGCACCCCGAGCTCGTCGTCGACACCATGGTGCAGACACCCGAAGAGTCACTGCAGCATGTGCTCACGACGTTGACCACGCTCGAGTACCTCGAAAGTGACCAGCCGATGATCGACGGCGATCGGGTGCACTCC
>JALYLP010000593.1 GCA_030774195.1 Actinomycetota bacterium
AAGGAGGCGAAGTTCGAGGGCGCGCAGGATACCGACCTCGATGCCGACGATCTGGCGGCGCTCATCGACCGGTTCAAGGAGATCTATCGCGAGCACACGAACGAGGAGTTCCCGCAGGACCCGAAGGAACAGCTCCGGCTTTCGATCGACGCCGTCTTCAGGTCGTGGAACGGCAAGCGCGCTCGCGACTACCGTCGGCAGAACAAGATCAGCGACGACCTCGGGACGGCGGTCAACGTCGTCGCGATGGTGTTCGGCAACCGCGGAGACGATTCCGGGACGGGCGTCGCGTTCACCCGCGATCCCTCGACGGGGGAGAAGGTCCCGTACGGCGACTACCTCCCGAACGCGCAGGGGGAGGACGTCGTCGCCGGCATCCGCAACACGCTGAAGCTCGCGGACCTCCAGAGGCTCGATCCGACCTCGTACGACCGGCTGATCCAGGTGATGGACACCCTCGAGGGCCACTACCGAGACATGTGCGACATCGAGTTCACGATCGAGAAGGGGAAGCTCTGGATCCTCCAGACCCGGATCGGGAAGCGGACCGCCCTCGCCGAATGGGTGATGGCGTTCGACATGCTCGAGGAGAAGCTGATCGACGAGGACACGGCGCTGCTGCGCGTGAACGCCGACCGGCTGGAGGAGCTGTTCAAGCGACGGGTCGCTGAGGAAGCGAAGCAGCGCGAGACGCCGATCGCGCAGGGTCTGAACGCCTCGCCGGGCGCCGCTATAGGGAGTGTCGTCTTCACCGCCGACGAGGCCGAGCGCAGAGCAAAGGAAGAGGGCGCCAAGGTGATCCTGGTCCGTCGCGAGACCACGCCTGATGACTACCACGGGATGATCGCGTCGCAGGGGATCCTGACGTCGGCGGGCGGGACGAACTCACACGCGGCGGTAGTCGCCCGCGGCGAAGGCATCCCGGCGGTCTGCGGCGCCGACCAGATCCGGATCGACATGGGCGCTGGGGCCTTCACCGCGAATGGCACCACTGTGAAGGAAGGCGACGTCATCACGATCGACGGCTTCGACGGGAGCGTGTACCTGGGCGAGCAGCCCCTCGAGGAGTCGGTGCTCGAGAAGGCTCGCGCCGGCGACGCCGAGGCGCGCGAGGAGAAGATCTGGAAGGCGTTCGAGCGGCTGATGGCGATCGCCGACGACCGCCGGCGTCTCCGCGTGCGCGCCAACGCGGACACGCCCGACCAGTCCGCCAACGCACGCGTCCGCGGCGCGGAGGGCATCGGCCTGTGCCGCACCGAGCATATGTTCCTCGGCGAGGAACGTGTCGATGCCGTCCGCCAGATGATCTTCGCCGAGAGCGACGCCGAGGAGGAGGCCGCGTACCAGCGGCTCCTGCCCCTGCAGAAGGGCGACTTCATCGGCATCTTCGAGGCCATGGATGGCCTGCCGGTCACCGTCCGGCTGCTCGACCCGCCCCTGCACGAGTTCCTGCCGGATCTCACGATGCTCTCGGTCGAGGTGGCGCTCGGGGAGGAGCGTGGTGAGGACGTCTCGGAGAAGGAGCGCGAGCTCGCCAAGGTTAGGCAGCTGCACGAGACGAACCCGATGCTCGGGCTGCGCGGCGTCCGGCTGGGCATCCTCAAGCCGGGGCTCTACGCGATGCAGGTGCGCGCGATCGTCGAAGCGGCCTGCGAAGCGAAGGCGGCGGGCGGGGACCCGAAGGTCGAGATCATGATCCCCTTGGTCGCAACGGCTCCAGAGCTCAGCCAGATGCGCGACGAGTTGGAGCCTGTGGCGAACGAGATCCAAGCGCGTCAGAGTGTGACACTCGAGCATCTCGAGTGGGGGACCATGATCGAGTTGCCGCGCGCCGCCGTCACGGCCGGCGAGATCGCCGAGGTCGCCGAGTTCTTCTCGTTCGGCACGAACGACCTGACGCAGACCGCGTTCGGGTTCAGCCGCGACGACATCGGCAAGTTCGTCGGGCTCTACGAGGAGCGGAAGCTGGTTCCCGCGAACCCGTTCGTGACGATCGATGTGGACGGTGTCGGGCGGTTGATGCGGATCGCATCCGACGAGGGACGCGGGGCCAACGCGGAGCTGCACATCGGCATCTGTGGTGAGCACGGTGGCGATCCGGCGAGCGTCGTGTTCTGTCACCAGATCGGGCTCGACTACGTGAGCTGTTCCCCGTTCCGCGTGGAGACGGCCCGCCTGGCGGCCGGGCAAGCCGCCGTCGGCGAGTACGCGTCGGCGTCCGCCTAGACGGATCCGCGATCTCGGCGTGACCGACGTCACGGTGCCCCGCGTCGCGAGCGCATAACCTCCTCGACCCTCCCCGTTGGAGCTTCTCCCCCAGAGGAGGTGAGGTTCCTTGGCGCTCGGCATCTTCGCGCGCAGGCTCGCCGTGGCCGTCACGCTGGCCGCGGCCGTCGCGGGCCCCACGGTCGCGCATGCGGTGGTGATCGACCCGTGGGTCCACGATCACAGCGACGCTGGTGTTCCGCCCCGGCCCTCCGGATACACCGGGCTGGTCCAGACGTTCGGGCAACCGTGCAGCGATCGGGCCAACAACTCTCGGTCGTGGTGGCCGTCACAGTCGGCGCGCAACGTCGCGGGATACGTCTACTACCACCCCTACATCGCGCGAGACGTGGGCTACAACATCCGGAACCACGTCTCGCACGACCACAACGACGGGTCGGTCGACTACCTGGTCGGTGGCTACAACTGCCGCACGATCCGTGGCTCGACCGACTGGTCCGTCCACGCCTTCGGCGCGGCCATCGACACCAACTCGGCGCGCAACCCCATGGGTCAATCCTTCTGGAACGGCAAGGGCGCCGACGGCTATGACTACGGGCGGTACCTCCCGAACGTGTGGCGAGGGCCGTACCCGGGACACGGGTTCTTCTGGGGCATCAACTGGGACTCGCGGCCCGATCCGATGCACTTCCAGTACGTGACCGATTACTGATGACGGGAGGGATCATGAAGAAGGTGATCACGTTCGTGGTTGCGGTCGACGTCGGGGCGCTGGGGGTGGCGGAGCGGCCCGGCGGGAC
>JALYLP010000594.1 GCA_030774195.1 Actinomycetota bacterium
CAATCGTACTGGTGCCGCTTCCCGCGTTCCTGGCCCTTCTTGGGGCCGGTCCGGTAGTAGGTCTTGGACTGGATCGCCTTCACCTTGTCGTTATCGCAACGCGGGCACCGAACACCCTCGGGCCACCGAAGCTGCTCAAGGTAGGTCCGGCAGCGATCCTCGTCTGCGAACTGCTCGATCAGCTTCACGAGGTCCATCGCCCCGCGCTCGGCGTTCACCTTCGCGTTGTGCGCCCTCGTGGTCATCGGGAGCCCTCCATGCCTAGGAAGAAGAAGCACGCACGGGACATGACCACGGACGAGGCCCTGCGGCACGTCCTAGGGGTCAAGGGTGCGAACCATGCGAAACGGCTAGCGAATCCCCCCGATGAGGGTGAGGGTCCGAAGCCGAAAGCGCAGGTCAAGTCCACTAAGAAGAAGTCTAGGGGATGAGCTGCGTTGTGTCAACCTGATAATCCCGATGACGGTCGATACGTTGGCGGATATATCGATGCCTGTCAATATATGGGCGATGCGGCTCATCCAGGAGATCGATCAGACATGCTGCCCCCCGCTGGTCGGGTCGGCGCTTTCCGAGGCCGAAGCGGAGCGGCTGGCGCAGGCGTTGCGCGTCATCGCGGAACCCGCTCGGTTGCGTCTCGTCAGCCTGATCGCCGCGAGTGAGGGCGCGGAATCGTGCGTGTGCGATCTGACCGATCGGCTGGAGCTCGGGCAACCGACCGTCTCGCATCATCTGAAAGTGCTCACGCACGCGGGCATCCTTCATCGCGAGAAGCGAGGGCGTTGGGCCTATTACCGGATCGAGCCCGGGCCACTGGAGCTGCTGCGAGGCGCGCTCGACCCCCGTGCAGCCGGGCCGAGACGGTCAACCGAGCTTGGGGGGTGACGTGATGGATGATCTCCGCGAGCAGGTTCGGATGCGCTACGCGTCGGCGGCAACGGCCGTCGTCGAAGGACGGGGGGCGGCATCGGACGCCGACGCGTCGGGGTGCTGCGACCCGGAAGAGGGGCTGGGGCAGCAGCTCTACGACGCCCTCCAGCGTGACCAGCTGCCCGAAGCGGCGGTCTTAGCCTCGCTCGGATGCGGCAACCCGACGATGGTTGCCGAGCTCCGCGAGGGAGATACGGTGCTTGACCTGGGAAGCGGCGGCGGGATCGACGTCCTGCTGTCGGCGAAACGGGTCGGGCCCACCGGGGTTGCGTACGGCATCGACATGACCGACGAGATGCTCGATCTGGCCCGGGCAAACGCCGCGAACGCGGGCGCGAGCAACGTCGTATTCCTGAAGGGACTGATCGAGGACGTTCCGCTCCCCGACGACACCGTCGACGTCGTGATCTCGAACTGCGTGATCAACCTGTCCACCGACAAACCGGCCGTGATCCGAGAGATCGCCCGGGTGCTGAAGCCGGGCGGGCGGGTCGGGGTCTCCGACGTGGTCGCCGACGACGAACTGACGCCCGCCGACCGAGCGGAGCGCGGCTCGTACGTCGGGTGCATCGCCGGAGCGCTCAGCTTCTCCGAATACCGAGAGCTCTTAGTGACCTCCGGGCTCACCGAGGTCCAGGTCGAGGCGACGCATGAGCTCACGGACAGGATGCACGGGGCGATCGTGCGAGCGCGCAAGCCGAGAGCCGGCGGCTCGACCGCTGGGGATACCGCCAACCTTTGACGCGAGCGCGTTTCCGCAGGTAGCCTGGGTGTCCGGTCGGCCCTCCCGGGCCGGCATCTTTCATGATGAAGACCTACTCTCCCAAGCCTGAGCACATCGAACGCAGCTGGTACGTCGTCGACGCCAGCGGCCAAGTGCTGGGCCGCCTCGCCAGCGAGGTGGCCACGCTGTTGCGCGGCAAGCACAAGCCGATCTTCGCCCCGCATATGGACACCGGGGATCACGTCGTCGTGATCAATGCGGACAAGGTCGAGTTGACCGGGAACAAGGCACAGGACAAGTTCGCTTATCGGCACTCGGGGTATCCGGGCGGGATCAAGGGGGTCCGGTACGCCGACCTGCTTGCGACCCGGCCGGTTGCGGCGGTCGAGAAGGCCGTCCGGGGCATGCTCCCGAAGAACCGTCTCGGTCGGCAGCAGATCAAGAAGCTCCACGTCGTCGCCGGCGCCGAGCATCCGCATTCGGCGCAGAAGCCCGTGCAGCTAGCGGTCGGCGAACGTCCAACCTGGTCGGGGTTGCCTGCCGTGAAACCTGCTGCTGGGCGGCCGGCGGGCCGGACGGAAGCGACGGCACCACCTTCGCGGGAGCCCGCGGACGCGGCGCCCGCCGACGACCGATCGACGACCACGAAGGAACGTGCTTCGGGATCCGCGAGCCCGAAGTCGACCGCGAAGAAGCGCGCCGCGGCGAAGCCGGCGGCCAAGAAGCAGCCGGCGGCGGACTCGGACGCGAAGAAGTCGACCGCATCGAAGACGTCGGCGAAGAAGTCGACCGCGAAGAAGCCCGCGGCGAAGAAGCCTGCTGCCAAGAAGACGACCGCCAAGAAGACCGCGGCGAAGAGGCCCGCGAAGACCGAGGAGTGATCTGCTCGTGGCCTTGACCCCAGCCAAGCTCTGGACCGGAAGACGCAAGGAGTCCGTCGCTCGTGTGCGTCTCACTCCCGGCGACGGTGCGTTCACGATCAACGGACGAACGATCGACGATTACTTCCCGACCCGCGTCCACCGCATGGTCGCGGTGGCGCCGTTGCGGTTGGTGGGTCGCGAGAAGGACTACGACGTCGTCGCCTCGATCCGCGGTGGCGGTGTGGCGGGACAGGCGGGGGCCGTGAAGCTCGGCGTCGCCAGGGCCTTGATCGAACTGGATCCCGAGCTTCGAGCGCAGCTCAAAGCCGAGGGGTATCTCAGACGCGACGCCCGAGAGAAGGAACGCCGGAAGTACGGCTTGAAGAAGGCCCGCAAGGCGCCGCAGTACTCGAAGCGCTGACACGTGCCGGCACGGGTCCCGGCTCAACCCGACGGGCGTTCCCCTGTGATGTCTGATGGCTCGGCAAGAGCCTCCTCGTCGGCCAACGCGAAGTCACCCGACTCGACCGCGTCCACGATCACCCTGGCTCGCGTCGCATCTTCGGCTGACACCCAGAGATAGCACGGACCCATCCGATAGGGGCCCTCGCCCTCTCCTTTCACGAGCACGGGGATGTCCTCGGACTCGAGTCGTCCTCGCATCAGCTCGGCGGCGAAGGTGTCCCCGCTGGCATACACGCGAACGAGATCGTCCATGGCCCCAATGGTCCCACGGCGGCGTCGTCGTGGGGGAGGGTCCGTCCTCGGAGGTCCGGACGTCACAGCGGGGATCGCCAGGGATGCGAACATGGTTGCCATGACCCCCCGCCCTGGGAACGACCTGAACGACGTCCCGGTGGTCCTGTTCGTCTGCGTGCACAACGCCGGGCGCTCGCAGATGGCCGCAGGCCTGCTCGCGAAATACGCCGGACCTCGCATCGCGGTCCGCTCCGCGGGGAGCGCGCCGGCCGACGAGGTCAACCCTGCCGTCGTCGAGGTGATGCGGGAGGTCGACGTCGATATCTCCCAGGAGTTCCCCAAGGCGCTGACCACCGACGCCGTCGAGGCCTCCGACGTCGTCATCACGATGGGGTGCGGCGACGCATGCCCCGTCTTCCCCGGGAAGCGCTACCTCGATTGGGACCTTCCGGACCCCTCGGGCCTTCCCGTAGAAGCGGTCCGGCCGATCCGTGACGAGATCGACGCCCGCGTTCGCGCGTTGGCAGAGGAGCTCCTCGGGTAACGTGCCGTCCTGATGGGGCGGCTCTTCGGCACCGACGGCGTTCGCGGCGTGGCCGGCATCGACCTCACGCGCGACCTCGCCTACCGGCTCGGTCGCACGGCGGTCGCGGTGCTCGGCCGCCACGGCGCGACCCAGCCCCCGACGTTCGTGGTCGGCCGAGACACCCGCGAGTCGGGTGCTTGGCTCGAGGACGCGCTCACGGCGGGCATCCTCGACGCGGGCGGCGGCGTCCTCCTCGCAGGGATCGAGCCCACCCCCGCGATCGCGTTCATGACGGTCGATCTGGAGGCTTCGAGCGGGGTCGTGATCAGCGCATCGCACAACCCGCCGGCAGACAACGGGATCAAGTTCTTCTCGCGCGAAGGGATGAAGCTCCCGGATCATCTGGAAGACGAGATCGAGGCGGATCTGTCGCGGGAGGATCCCCCGGTGACCGCGCGGGGCGGGGTATCGGACATCCCCGAGGGCCGGGAGCGATATCTCCGTCATCTCGAGACCGCGGCGGACGCCCGGCTCGACGGGATGAAGATCGTCGTGGATTGTGCGAACGGGGCGGCGTCGGACGTTGCGCCTGAGGTCCTGCGCCGGCTGGGTGCCGAGGTCACCGCGATCAACGCCGAGCCCGACGGCCGCAACATCAACGTCGGATGTGGAGCCTTGCACCCGGACGTCGTCGCCGCGGAGGTGATCCGGCTCGGCGCCGACGCAGGGGTCACCCATGACGGCGACGCGGACCGTGCCTTGTTCGCCGACGCCGAGGGGGCCGTGATCGACGGCGACCAGGTGCTAGCCGCGAGCGCTCTGGCGATGCTCGAGCGGGGGACGCTCAAAGGGGAGGTCGTCGTCGGAACGGTGATGTCGAACCTCGGGCTCGTCAACCGCATGCGCGACGCCGGGATCGAGCTCGTCCAAGCGCAGGTCGGTGACCGATACGTGCTCGAGGAGATGGAACGGCGAGGCGCCATGCTCGGGGGGGAGCAGAGCGGGCACGTCATCTTCCGTGAGCACGCGACGACGGGAGACGGACTGCTGACGGCGGTCCGGTTCCTCTCGCTGGCGGCGACGAACGGCGTCTCCGTCGGGGAGCTCGCCCGTGCGATGCCTCGGTACCCGCAGGTCATGATCAACGTCCCGGTATCCGATCGAGGCGCGTCCGTCGATGCCGCCGCGGTTGAGCGGGCGATCGCCGTCGCCGAGGCCGAGCTCGGCGATCGCGGGAGGGTATTGGTGCGACCGTCGGGCACCGAGCCACTGATCCGCGTGATGGTCGAATCGCAGACGGAGGCAGACTCGCAGCGCCATGCAGAAGCCGTCGCCGACGCGGTCCGCATCGCCCTCGGATGAGCGAACACATCGGCTGATCGCGCGCTGATAACCTGCCCATCTGATGTGTGGCATCGTCGGCTACGTCGGCCCGGACCAGGCGCTCCCGATCGTGATGGAGGGTCTGCGCCGGCTGGAGTATCGCGGGTACGACTCCGCGGGCGTCGCCGTTGTCGATGGCGGGCTCGCGGTGCGCAAGCGCGCCGGCAAGCTCGCCGAGCTGGAGGCGCTGCTCGTCGACCAGCCGGCCCCGCCGGCGACCATCGCGATCGGTCACACACGCTGGGCGACCCACGGTGCGCCGACGGAAGGCAACGCGCACCCGCACCTCGACTGCGACGGCCGGGTGGCCGTGATCCACAACGGGATCATCGAGAACTTCCAGGAGCTTCGCGCGCGGCTGGACAAAGGGGGCCATGTATTCGCTTCCGACACAGACACGGAGTGCATCGCGCACCTGCTCGAGGAGAAGTTGGCCGGGGCCGCGTCGTTGGCGGAGGCGGTCCGGGCGGCCGTCGGCGAGCTGGAGGGGTCGTACGCCCTGGTCGTGCTCTCCTCCGACCATCCGGACGAGCTGGTGGGCGTCAAGGTGTCGTCGCCGCTGGTCGTGGCGATATGGGACGACGGGGAAGCGATGCTCGCGTCGGACATCCCCGCACTCCTGGGGACCCATCACGCGGATCGCCCGACCATCGTGCCGGTCGACGAAGGCTGGATCGTCTCGATCACGCGCGACGGCGTCGCGTTCATGGACCTCGAGGGAGGCGATGTCCTCCTGCATCCGATCGAGGTCGACTGGGACGTCGCCCAGGCGCAGAAGGGCGGCTATCCGTACTTCATGCGGAAAGAGATCGATGAGCAGCCGGCGGCGATCAGGGACACCCTTGCCGGGCGCGTCCATGCCGGCGGTCTTCAGCTCGATGAGCTCCGCGTTCCCGACGACGTCCTGCGCGAGGTGTCGAAGGTCTTCGTGGTTGCCTGCGGCACGGCCTTCCATTCAGGACTCGTCGCCAAGTACGCGATCGAGCATTGGACCCGTCTGCCGGTCGAGATCGAGATCGCGAGCGAGTTCCGGTATCGCGATCCGGTGCTCGGCCCCGACACCCTGACCCTGGCCGTCAGTCAGAGCGGCGAGACGATCGACACCCTCGAAGCGGCCCGCCACGCAGCGCGGCAGGGCTCGCAGGTGCTCGCGGTCACGAACACCGTGGGATCGTCGCTCGCGCGCGAGGCCGACGGCGTCTTCTACACCCATGCGGGGCCGGAGATCGGAGTGGCCGCCTCGAAGACGTTCGCGACGCAGATGGTCGCGCAGGAGCTCGTCGCCCTGTACCTGGCACAGGTCCGGGCTTCGAAGTTCCCGGAGGAGATCGCTGAGGTGCTCGCCGATCTCGACGAGCTGCCTGCCAAGGTCGCACGCGCGATCGCGTCGGAAGACCGTGTGCGTGCGGTCGCGGAACGACTCGCGGACGCGCGCGACGTGCTGTTCATCGGACGCCACACCGGCTATCCGGCGGCGCTCGAGGGCGCGCTCAAGCTGAAGGAGCTCAGCTACATCCACGCCGAGGCGTATCCGGCCGGTGAACTGAAGCACGGGCCCATCGCTCTGATCGAGGAAGGCGTCCCCGTCGTGGCGATCGCAACGCGCTGCCACGTCTACCCGAAGATGCTCTCGAACATCCAGGAGGTGAAGGCCCGCGGTGCGTCGGTGATCGCCATCGTCACCGAGGGCGACACCGAGGCCGCCCGTCTGGCCGACCACGTGCTGGAGGTGCCGGAGACGCCGGAGCTGCTGTCGCCGGTCGTCGTCACCGTGCCGCTCCAGCTGCTCGCGTATCACGTCGCGGTGCTCCGCGGCTGCGACGTGGATCAGCCGCGCAACCTCGCGAAGTCCGTCACCGTCGAGTAGCTTCCGGGCGTGCTCCGAGCGGCCGCCCGCCTTGCCGCGGTGTTGCTCCTGGCGGCGCCCGCGGTGTTCGTCACGGCGACGCCCTGCTTCGCGTGCAGCTGCGTGCTCCGCACCCCGAAACAACTCCTACATCACGCGGACGCCGCCTTCGTAGGAACGGTCGTCGCGGAACAACCGATCGACCCGACGACCACCGTGCAGACGTTCGCGGTTGAGGGTGTCTTCAAAGGGACCCTGGGTGCGTCGGTCAACGTGACCGAGCCGATCGGCTCGGGAGGAGGGAGCATCTGCGGCGTCGCCTACCCGCGGGCTACCCGCGTCGCGGTCGTCCTCTCCCACCAAGGCGACGGATGGACGACCGACAGCTGTTCCTTGGTCTCGCTGGCCGATCTCGAGGCGGTCGCACCTCCCCCCCTCCCGCCTCGCGCCGGACCGAGCCCATCCTCCGTACCGAGCGTGACGCCGCCTCCGCCGGAGCCATCGCGCGGCCTCGGGTGGCCGTCGGCGGTACTCGGGTTGCTCGTCGGGGTGGCCGGGATCGCGCTCGCGCTGTCGCTCGGGGGTCGGAGCGGGAGAGCGCGCGGAACCGCCGCTTCGGGATCGGTCGAAGGGGAGGGCGGGGACGAGCCTCAGGCCGAGCCACCTGTCGAGGACCCTGCTGACCGTCCCCGGCCGACCCGCTAGCCTTTCCGACGTGGAGATCGTCGGTCTCGGCGTCGACATCTGCGAGATCGCGCGGATGGAGCGGGCCCTGACCCGCCATCCGACGATGCGGGCGCGGGTGTTCACGCCCGAGGAGACCGCATACTGCGACGCCAAGGCGCGCCCGGCGGAGTCCTATGCCGGACGGTTCGCCGCTCGGGAGGCCGTGATCAAGGCCCTCGGCGGGTATCGGGGCCGCCGATGGCAGGACATCAGCGTCACGAGGCGATCGTCGGGCGCTCCCGCCGTGCTCCTCGCGGGGAACGCGAAGCGTCGGGCCGACGCGCTCGGGGTCTCCCGCGTGTTGATCACCTTCACCCACGAGCGAACGAGCGCGGTCGCGGTCGCCATCGCGGTGGTCGACGGATGAAGCCGGTCCTCTCACCACAGGAAGCGGTCGAGCTCGACCGCGCCACGCAGGCACGGGGTGTTGCGGTCGAGGACCTCATGGAACGCGCCGGCTGGGCCGTGGCGAGAGCCTGCGCGGATCTGACCGGCGGTACGTACGGCCGGCGCGCCGTCGTCGTGTGCGGCAAGGGCAACAATGGCGGCGATGGGTTCGTCGCCGCGCGACATCTCGCGCGATGGGGGATGCGGGTCGTCGTCGTGGTGCTGCAGGATCCCGCGGGATCGCGGGATCCTGCAGCGGCCAACCTTCGGCGCCTGGCCGAGACGGGGGTCCGGGTTCGCCGGTTCGATCCCGCGACGC
>JALYLP010000595.1 GCA_030774195.1 Actinomycetota bacterium
GGCACATGTTGTTGTCGCCCATCCCGCCGAGCTTCCGTGATCCCGCTTATCCGTTGCCGCAGAACGCATTCTCTCTACGCCCAGGGGGCATCGAGCCCGCCGGCCCCGGCGTGACGCTCTCGTGGCTCCCCGTGTCGGAGAAGCCGACCGTCTATCTCACCCTCGGCACGGTCTTCAACATGGAGTCCGGGGACCTCTTCGTGCGTGTGCTCGCCGGCCTGCGCGAGATGCCCATCAACATCATCGTCACCGTGGGGCGGGACATCGATCCCGAGTTGCTCGGCCCACAGCCGGACAACGTCCACATCGAGGGATACATCCCGCAGTCGGCGCTCCTGCCTCACTGTGATCTCGTCGTCAACCACGCCGGATCCGGCAGCGTGATCGGAGCGCTCGCGTACGGACTGCCCATGGTCGTGATCCCGATGGGGGCCGACCAGCCACTCAATGCGGCTCGATGCGAGCAACTCGGCGTCGGGATCGCACTCAACGCGGTTCGAGCCACGCCGGAGACGGTCCGAGAGGCGGTCACCAGCATTCTGGAGAACTCCACCTACCGTGTCGCGGCCGAACGCATCCGAGACGAGATCGCCGCGCTCCCCGAGCCTGGTGCGGCGGTACCCCTCCTCGAACGGCTCGTCGGCGAACCGGGGGCGGCGCCACCGGAGTGAGAGTGGGCTAGTTCTCAAGCCCCGGGCATCCAGGAGCCGACGGCCGCCCGGGCAGCGGAGTGCCATGGTCCGCGTTCGGCTCCGAGGTGATCGAGGCCCAGGGAGACTACAACCGCGCATGGCTCCTCGGGGCGCTCGGGACGCAGCACCTACCGGCCATCCCCGCCGTCCACGCGCGTCTGCAGTCGGATCCGCCGGCGCGGGTGCTGGACGTCGCCTGTGGCGCGGGCTGGGCGTCGATCGGCATCGCGGAGGCATACCCGAACGCGACGGTTGACGGCATCGACTCCGACGAGTCATCGATCGCCCTCGCCCGGAAGCTACCCCGAACACGGCGTTGCCGACCGGGTGCGGTTCGACGCGAAGGACGGGGCCGACGTCGGAGCCGATGGTCCCTACACGACGTCGCGATCATCATCGAGTCCGTCCACGACATGTCGAATCCGGTGGAGGTTCTGAGCGGGACCCGCGGGAGCCTCGCCCCCGGGGGAACCCTCATCGTGGCCGACGAGAAGGTCGAGGAGACCTTCTCGGTTCCGGGCGGCATGGGCGAGCGCTTCTGCTATGCATCGAGCGTGACACTCTGTCTGCCGGCGGCGATGTCAGGAAAGCCCTCGGCCGGCATCGGCGCGGTGATGCGACCGAAAACCTTCCGGCGCGTGGCCGCCCAGGCTGGGTTCGGCGAGGTCCGGATCCTGGACAAGGTCGAGCACGAGGCGCTGCGGTTCTACCGCTTGGACGCCTGATCGACTAGGACGCATCGCCCCAAGGGGAGTTCGCACCCTCGTCGGGGAACGATCTCGTGGAGGATGATTGGGCACGATGCCACGTCTGGCTGAGCGGACGGCCGGGCGCCTCACCGCGGCGCTCTGGATCCTGACGGCGCTGATCGCGCTCGCGGGAGCTGTCCTCACCGTGATCGCGTGGGGAGATCTGTCGCTCGGAGACTCGGTCCCGAACCTGGTCAGCGCCGTCGCCGGAGTGGTCTACGCCACGCTCGGAGCTTTGATCGTTCGGCGCGTCCGGAACGTCATCGGCTGGATCCTTCTCGGCGAGGGTTTCGGCCTCGCATTCCTCTCGTTCGCGTCCGGGTACGCCGTCGTGGGGATCGCAACCCATCCGGGTGTGTTCCCGGACCCGAAGCTGGTCGGCGCGATCGCGGTATTGAGCTTCATCCCGACGTCCATCGGGCTCGCCTTCATGATGTTCGTCTTCCCCACCGGCACGCTGCCGTCGCCGCGGTGGCGTCCGATCATAGCGCTGGGCCTCTTGGCCATCGGATTGACGGTGATCGGCTCAGCCTTCAACCCGAGGCTCCTTGGCATCCCTGCGCCCGGCGGTGTCTCGCTCAAGTTCCCGAACCCTTTGGGGATCGCGTCGCTCCGGCATGCAATCTCGACGTTCCTGGTGTGCACGACGTGGGCATTGGTGATCGCCATTGCCGCCGCCTTCCTGGCACTCGTCGTGCGATATCGATCGGGGACGCGAGAGTTGCGTCAGCAGATCAAATGGGTGGCGTTCGCCGCTGCCCTGGCGCTCTTCGCCAACTTCGTTGCCCTGCTTGCCCTCTTCGCCTGCAACTGCGACCAATCGCCCGTCGCGGGCGCCATGTTCTACTTTGTCGCGATCATCGTGTTCTTCGGCGTGCCTGCCGCGTTCGCCATCGCGATCTTGAAGTACGGCCTGTACCAGATCGACGTCATCATCAACCGTGCGCTCGTCTACGGCCTGCTCGCCGCAGCGCTCACCGCCGTGTACGTCGGGCTCGTTATCGGCGTAGGAACGCTCGTCGGTCGCCGGGGAAGCTCACTGCTCACCGTCGCGGCTGCCGTCGCGATCGCGCTGTTGTTCCAGCCCGTGCGCCGGCGCGCGCAGCTCGTCGCCAACCGCCTCGTCTACGGAGAGCGCGCGACGCCATACCAGGTGCTGTCCGATTTCGCGGAGAGGATGGCCGGCACCTACGGCCTCGACGATGTGCTCCAGCGGATGGTATCGATCCTTGCCGCCGGCACGGGGGCGACACGCGTCGACGTGTGGCTGCGGGTCGGGAGCGAGCTCCGTCCGGTTGCCATGTGGCCGAACGACGCCGATGCCCCGGAGCCGATCCCGCTGCCGGGAGAGAACGAGTTCCCGCCGTTCGACCACGCGACGCGCGCGGTCGGCGTCCGGCACGGCGAGGAACTGCTCGGCGCGCTGGCGCTGGAGAAGCCGCGGAACGAGCCCCTCTCTCCCACGGAGGACAAGCTCCTGCAGGATCTCGCCGCGCAGGCGGGACTCGTCCTTCGCAACGTCCGCCTCACCGCGGAGCTCCAGGCGAACGTGGAGGAGCTTCGCGCGTCGCGCCGGCGGCTCGTCGAAGCGCAGGACGAGGAGCGCCGCAAGATCGAGCGCAACCTTCACGACGGAGCGCAGCAGCAGCTCGTCGCGTTGACGGTGCAGCTCGGACTGCTCGAGCGGCTCGCGGAGGATCCCGCGCGCGTCAAGGAGATGGCGACGCGACTGCAGGGCGCGCTGCGGGATGCGCTCGACGACCTCCGCGATTTGGCCCGCGGCATCTACCCTCCACTGCTTGCGGACAAGGGACTCTCTTCCGCGCTTGACGCGCAGGCTCGCAAAGCGGCAGTGACGACGACGGTCGAGCCGGACGGCGTCGGCCGCTATCCACAGGAGGTCGAGGCAACCGTGTACTTCTGCGCGCTCGAGGCGCTGCAGAACGTCGCGAAGTACGCGGAGGCGTCCTCGGCGGTCGTACGCCTCTCCGAGCGCGACGGCGCCCTCGTGTTCGAGATTCAGGACGATGGCCACGGCTTCGACCCGGATGTCGCGAGCTACGGAAGCGGCCTGCAAGGCATGGCGGACCGCCTCGACGCGATCGGCGGGGAGCTCCAGGTACGGAGCGCGCCGGGAAGCGGAACGACGATTCGCGGCAGGATCAGGTTGGGCTAGCCGCCGCTCACTGCCCAAGGAACGACCGGACCTCCGAATAGACCTGTGCGATGTCAAGCTCCGTGGTGTCGATCTGGAGACTCGGCACGCCCCCAGGAAGCAGCGAGGCGATGCTCGGCACGCGGTCGTTCGCTGCGATGATCTGGTCGAGGTCGAACCAGTGGTCAGGCTCCTCGGTGAACCTCCTCGTCAGCTCCTCGGCCGTGGCTGTGAGAAGCACGACCCAAACATCGGGCACCCGCTCCAGCCGCGCTGCGAGCTCGGACATGTAGGAGACGTCGTGCCCCAGGACCTGGCCGTAGGCCCACCAGGACAGGAACGACCGGTCGAACACGCGTCGGGCTGGATCGCCTCCAGCATGGTGAGCGTCGCATTGGCCATGGCGATGGTCTCGACCATGGGGTCTCCGAGAAGATCCCAACGAACTCTCACGACCGGCCACCTCGTCCATGGCGAGAAGCTTCGCCGTGGTTGACTTCCCGACGAGGTCCGCACCTTCGAAGATGGCGATCATGAGCTGATCCTGAACCGCACGCGCGTTTGGAGCTCTGAGCCATCCACTTGCGAAGTATCGAACATGCACGAGTCCCTTTGTGTAGCGTCCGTCGTGGTGCGCCTTCTGATCTCGCTCTGTAGCTCAACAACGGAAGCTCCCGAGGCCCTCGTGCTTTGCGATCTCGCGAGTCGCAGCATCGAACCGCTACCCCTCCCAGATCCCGGCATGGGGGCCTTCGGTTTGTGCCTTGCGGGCGGCAGACAGCACTGCGTCGTGGACCGTGGGCGGCCCCACCCCGAGGAACCGGAAATTTCGGAGTTGTACACGCTGGACCCCTTGACCTTGAACGTTCGAGGTCGCTACGCGTTCCGAATCGGCCGAGATGTGCATTCCCTGGCCTCCCATAGTCGATCCCTGTA
>JALYLP010000596.1 GCA_030774195.1 Actinomycetota bacterium
GCCGAAGCCCGCGCGGCCGTCGCCGCCGCGCGCGACGCCTTCGACGGCTGGGGCAGGACCGCGCCGAAGGAACGGGCGGAGATCCTCCACCGGATCGCGGACGGCGTCGAGGCCCGTGTCCCCGAGCTCGCGGCGGTGGAGACGCGGGACAACGGATCGCTCCTGCGTTCACACCTGCGCTCGGTGATGCCGCGGGTGGCGAGGAACTTCCGGTTCTTCGCCGATCGGCTCCTCGCGCTCGACGGGAGCGCGGACGCGGCCTACGAGGGCTATGCGGAGCACGTCACGTGGGATCCGGCGGGCGTCACGGTCGTGATCAGCCCGTGGAACGCGCCCTTGATGCTCGCGACCTGGCGCGTGGCACCGGCGCTCGCTGCCGGGAACGCGGTGGTGCAGAAGCCACCCGAATGGGCACCCCTCTCCGCGTCCCTCCTCGCCGACATCGCGCGCGACGCCGGCCTCCCGGACGGCGTCTTCAACGTCGTCCAGGGGCTCGGGGATGAGGCCGGTGCCGCGCTCACGAGCGATGCCGGCGTCGCGCGCATCGCGTTCACCGGGTCGGTCGACACCGGCAGGCTGGTCGCGGAGGCCGCGGCCAAGAACCTCACGCCGGTGTCCCTCGAGCTCGGCGGGAAGTCCCCGTTCCTGATCTTCGCCGACGCCGATCCTGAGGCAGCCATGCAGCAAGCGATCAACCAGTTCGACAACGCCGGCCAGGTGTGTCTCGCCGGCACGCGGCTGCTGATCGAACGTTCGATCTACGACGACTTCATCGATCGGTTCACGGACGCCGCGTCCGCGATCCGCCAGGGCGACCCGCGCGAGCAGACGACCGACCTCGGGCCCCTGATCACCCGCGCGCATCTCGAGCGGGTCGACGGGTTCGTCGAACGCGCGAAGGCGGACGGGGCGCGGCTCGTGTTCGGCGGCGGGGTCTCCCCGGAGCTCGGCGGTCTGTATCACCGTCCGACGCTGTTCGTCGACGCGCCCGCCGGGTCCGAGATCCTCTCGAAGGAGGTATTCGGACCGGTCCTCACGGCGCAGCCGTTCGCGGACGAGGACGAGGCCGTAGCGCTCGCGAACGCCACCGACTTCGGACTGGCCGCGACGGTCTACACCTCCGACCTCGTCCGCGCCCAGCGGGTCTCGGAGCGGCTCGTCGCCGGGACCGTGTGGGTCGATTGCTTCTTCGTGCGCGACCTGAACGCTCCGTTCGGCGGCTCGAAGGATTCCGGGATCGGTCGCGAGGGGGGCGTATGGAGCTTCGATTTCTACGCAGATGTGAAGAACACGGTCGTCGCGCCGGCGTCGCCGACCCCCGATCGTGCATCGGAAGGCGAGCAGGAGGGGAGGACCTGAGCCATGGGTGAGGTCGTCGGAGCCGGACTCATCGCGCACGTGCCAACGATCATGCTGCCCGACGAGGTCCGGCTGGAGATCAACGAGGGCAAGGAGATCAGCCTGGTCCCGGGTCTGCATCGTCTGAAGTCCGAGGTGATGGATCGCTTGCACCCGGACGTCGTGATCGTCTTCGACACGCACTGGGAATCGACCTTCGAGCACATCGTGACGTCGCACGAACGACGGCAGGGCCATTTCACGAGCCATGAGCTCCCGCGCGGGATGAGCGCGATCCCGTACGACATCCCGGGGGACCCGGGGCTCGCTCGCGCGATCGCGCATCAGGCGGAAGGGCGCGACGACATCTGGATCTTGGCGTGCGACGACCCGTACCTGCCGATCTTCTACGGGACGATCAACGTGTGGACGTTCCTAGGCGATCCCGCGACCGCCTGGATCAGCGTTGCGGTCAACCAGACGTGTACCACCGAGGACTTCCTGCTGTTCGGCGAGCTGATCGGCACGGCGATCGCCGGTTCGGATCGGCGTGTGGCCCTGCTCGCGTCCGGTGGCATGACCCACCGGTTCTTCCGCTTCCGCGAGCTCCGGCAGCACGAGGCGAGCGACCCGAGCCGCAACCTGATCTCACCAGAGGCCTGGGCCGCCGACCGGCACGTGCTGGACATGCTGCAGAAGGGGGACCACGCGGGCATGATCGACTGGATGCCGGAGTACCGCAAGCACGCGCCCGAGGGGAAGTTCGGGCACTACCTGATGATGGCCGCCGCGATCGGCGGTTCGCGATGCCAGGCGCCCGGGGAGCTGTTCAGCGAGTACGAGGCGTCCGTCGGCACCGGCCAGGCGCACGTGTGGTTCGAGCGGCCGGGCGACGGATGGACGGGGAAGGGCGCGGCCGTCTGAGACCGCGGAGCCGGACACGCTGCCCGCAGGAGGGGGGATCAGATGGCGGATGAGGGATCGGGGTACGAGCGGCTCGGCGAGAAACGCCTGAAGCTCGTGGACGTCGTCGCACAGTCGGTGGGCTTCATCGGGCCGGTCTTCTCGGCGGCGTTCTTGATCCCGTTGATCGCGGGGTTCAGTGCCTCCGGGAAGGGGGCGGGGATCGCGTCGCCGTTCGCGGTGCTGTTGGCCGCGGTGGGGACCTTCGCACTCGGATGGATCGTCGCGCAGTACGCGAAGCGCGTGCATGCGGCCGGTTCGCTCTACGACTACGTTTCGAACGGGCTGGGCGGGCGGATCGGAGGAGTCGCGGGCTGGCTGTACTACGGGGGCACGACCGTCCTCGCGTCCGCGATCGCCTGTCTCGTGGGCTGGTACCTGCACGACGTGATCTTCACGGCCGATCCTGCGGTGCCCGGCGTGATCTCGTCGACGTCGCCGCTCCCGATGTGGACATGGAGCCTGATCTTCGTCGCGGGGGTGTTCCTCATCCAGTACCTGGGCGTCCGGCTCTCGACGCGGGTGCAGCTGACGCTCGCGTTGGTGTCGGCCGCGGTCGTTCTCGCGTTCTTCGTGAAGGTGATCGTCGACGTGCCCGTGAACAGCCTGAAGGCGTTCAACCCCGGCGAGGCGCCAAACCTGTCGAGCCTCCTGTTCGGCGTGCTCTACGGCGTCTTGATCTTCGTCGGATTCGAGACGGCCGCGAACCTGGCAGAGGAGACGGCCGACCCGAAGCGATCGATCCCACGCGCGGTGCTCCTCACCGTCGGGATCGTGACGGTCTTCTACCTGGTCGCCGCCTATGCACAGATCGCGGGGTTCGGTTTCGACCTTGGCACCATCACCGATCCGGCCGTCGCGGCGGCCCCGTTGTTCGCGCTCGGATCTCCTCCCGCGGTGGGGGGGTACGGGTCCGATGCGATCCTCAAGCTCCTCGAGGTGGTCGTCCTGCTCGACGTCCTCGCCGTCGGCCTGGGCGCTGCGGTCGCGTCAACACGGGGCGTCTTCGCGCTCGCCCGTGACCGCCGGATCCCCGGCGTCCTGGCGACGGTCTCCTCGTCCCGTGGCACCCCGATCGGCGCGATCATGTTCGTGGAGGCGGTTTCCCTCGTCATGGTGGCGCTCTCGGAGTTCGCGGACACCCTGTTCGCCCTGACACCTCGAGCCTCGCATTACTTCGAGATGTTCGTGTGGCTGTCCACGTTCGGCGGGTTCGCGCTGATGGTCGTGTACGGGTCGCTCGCGATCGGTGGATTCCGAGGCCTCCGCGACCACCCGAACTACGTGGGCGTTGTGATCGCCGGCATCATCGGACTCGCGATCGCGGTCGGCGCGGTGTTCGGCGGGATCTACCGGCAGCCCAACCCGGCGAACCTCGTGTGGAGATACGTCCTGGCATGGACCGTGCTCGGCATCATCGTCACTGCCCTCGCCAAGGGGAGGGCGCCGGCGAGCGGAGTGCTCAGCGACCTCCGGTCCGATCAGACGCAGCCCGCTGGGGGATAGCGATCGGGATGCCCGAACCCGAACGACCGCTGCGCCTCGACGCCACGCGCGAGGAGGCGCTGGAGCACGCGGCGAAGCTGGTCGCGGAGGCGTGGCGGTCGTTCGACCGGTTCCGTCCCGAGGAGCCGGCGCTTGACGAGCGCGTCCGCGAGCTGATCCGGGGCGCCCTCCCCGAAGACCCGGTGCCCGTCCACGAGGCGCTCGACGATGCTGCGAGGATCCTGGACGAGTCGATCGCCCAGCCCCGGCCACGGTACTTCGCGTTCATCGGGTCGTCGGGGCTCGAGATCGGGACGATCGGGGACCTGCTGGCACAGACGTACGACATCAATCTGGCCGTCGACGCCGGCGCCGCCACTGTGGTGGAGCACCAGGCCGTCCGCTGGGTGGCCGGATTCGTCGGATACCCGTCGGCGGACGGCGCGTTCACGAGCGGCGGCACCATCAGCAACCTGACGGCGATCGCGGCGGCGCGAGAACGGGCGTTGCCCGGCTCGCGCCACCGTGGTCTCACCTCCGGCCACCCGGCCGTGTATTGCTCCGAAGAGGTCCACTACTCGGTCACGCGCGCGGTCGAGTTGCTGGGGATCGGCTCGGACAATCTCCGCGCGATCCCGCTCGACGGGCTCCGTCGGATGCGGCCGGACCTGCTGGCGGAGACGATCGACGCCGACCTCGCCGCAGGCGTCACGCCGGTGGCGGTGATCGCCACCGGCGGG
>JALYLP010000597.1 GCA_030774195.1 Actinomycetota bacterium
GCTCCTGATCCAAGCGTTGTCTCCAGAAGGCCGTCACGCGGGCGAGATCGGCGATCGAGTGGATACGGGCGGCCTGGACGAGCTCGGGTTCACTGCGCGCGAACATCTGCGGATCGGCATCGCGAGCTGAGACAAATAGGCGAACAGCCGACATCGAGAGCTCTCCGTCCTCGAGGGCCCGACGGGTCTCGGGCATGTCCTCGAGCGCTCTTGCGGTACGCACCAGCTCGCGTGCCCGCCCCCAGGAGACCTTGTGGGTCTTCGCGAGCCACGACGCACAAGACAGGTGACCGTCTCGTTCGTACAGACGACGCCGATCGATCTCGGCGAGCCGTCGCAGCCGTTCGACCTCGAGCAGCTCGTCCGCGCGCTGGAGCTCTGCGAAGTCCTCCTCGATGCGCGCGTCTGGCAGATCGGGAAGCGACTCCGACCGCAGCTCCTCCACAACGGAGCGCAGCTCGCTCATGCAACCTCACTCTCGAACATACGTTCGCTAGTGTAGGCGGGGGGTCTGACACTCAGTGCACGCGAGACCGGCGCAGAGGTCGCGCGGATCGCCGCGGATCGCCGCGATCGCCGCGCTGACGGTGATGGCTCGAACGCAACGGCTCGTGCTACGGCTCGTGAGCGCCTTCGCGGAGGGCCGCCGAGCCCGCGCTACGCTGACGCGATGACACCTTGCGTACTGCCTGCGATCCATCGCCTCGAGGCGGTGGCCTCATGACCACGCCGGGCATCGAGCGCCTGATGCTCAATTTCACCTACAACGACGAGGATTGGCGACGGTTCCCCGAGATCGTGTCCGGCCAGGGCTGCTACGTCACCGACGCCGACGGGAAGCGTTACCTGGATGGTCTGGGTGCGCTCTACACGACCGAGGTCGGGCATGGACGCGCCGAGCTCGCGAGGGCCGCGGCGGATCAGATGGAACGACTCGCCTTCTTCCCGACGTGGAGCCTCGAGCAATCGCGATCCCTGGAGCTCGCCGCCCGGCTCGACGAGCTCGCGCCGGGTGACGATCACTGGTCGGCGTTCTTCACCACATCCGGCTCCGAGGCGATCGAGGCCATGCTCAAGCTCGTCCGCCAGTACCACGCGGCCAACGGTGACCCCATGCGGTTCAAGTTCATCTCCCGTCAGGTCGCGTATCACGGAGTGACCACCGGGGCACTGGCCCTGACGGGGATCCCGTCGATCCAGGGACCATTCGAGCCCATGCCGGCCGGCTTCATCCACGTGGCAAACACCCACGACGACCCCGAGGGCGCTGCGGAGGCCATCGCCAGGGCGATCGAGCTGGGCCCACCCGAGACGATCGCGGCCGTCGTGCTGGAGCCCGTGCAGAACGGAGGGGGCTGCTTCGTCCCTCCTCCGGGGTACTGGCAGCGCGTGCGGGAGATCTGCGACCAGTACGGCGTGCTGCTCGTCGCGGACTCCACGATCTGCGCGTTCGGCCGGCTCGGTACCTGGTTCGGCGTCGAACGATTCGAGGCAGTGCCCGACGCGATCACGTTCGCGAAGGGACTGACGAGCGGCTACCTCCCGATGGGAGGGCTGCTGATATCGGAGCGCGTGCGGGAGGCGCTGGACTCGCAGGCGATGTTCCTCCACGGCTCGACGTTCGGCGGCCACGCGACCACGGCCGCCGTGGCACTCGAGAACCTCTCGATCATCGAGCGCGAAGGATTGCTCGAGCACGTTCGGGCGAACGAGCAGGCGTTCGGCTCCATCCTTCGCGATCTCGCATCACGCCACCCGATGGTGGGAGAGGTGCGAGGCATGGGGTTCTTCTGGGCGATCGATCTCGACCCCACCTGGGCGGACGGGCGACCGCTCGAGGGGGAGGACTACCGGCAGAAGCTGAAGCTCGGCCTGCACCACCGTCTGATCGAGCTCGGGATGATCTGTCGCGTCGACGACCGCGACAGTCCGGTGCTCCAGTTCTCCCCCCCGTTGATCGCCGACGTCTCGGTGATGGAGGAGATCGCCGCGATCTCCGACCAAGCGATCGGAGAGCTGGAGCGGGATCTCGGCTACGAGTGATGTCAGTCGCTCGGTCTGGGTACCTTCGGTCGTCCCGGACGGGGGTCCCTTCCCCTGTTGCCTGAGGAGAGCGTCGAGCAGATGCTGAGGCTCTGGATGAGGTCCGCTCTGGGATGTAGAGGCGGTCGATGAGAGAGCGAGCGAGCGAGCGGTGGCGACAGCAAGGCCTGGGCGCGGTGCTCGTGGGCATCGTCCTCTTGACCGGCGCACCCCCCGCGATGGCTGCGGCCGGCGACCTCGATCCTTCGTTCGGAACCGGCGGTAAGGTCACGCAATCGTTTACCGGCCGGTACGCCGGGATCGAGGCGGTCGCGTTCCAGTCCGATGGAAAGATCGTCGCCGTCGGCAGCGCGACGACTCCGGACGGGGACGGGGAGTTCGTGGTCAGCAGGTACAACGTCGATGGCACACCCGACGCCACGTTCAACGGCGACGGAACCTTCGCGATGGGTCTGGTCTCAGGGTGCTGTGACGAGACGCTCCTCGACGTCGCCATCCAGCCGGACGGGAAGATCGTCGCCGTGGGGTACTCGTACGACCACGGCGCTTTGACGTATTCGCCTGTCCTCATCCGGTTGAGACCGGACGGACGCCTGGACGGCACGTTCGGGAATGGCGGTGTGGTCCTCGACGACGCCCTTGCATTCTCCGAGGCCGACGCCGTCGCTCTGCAGCCGGACGGGAAGATCGTCGTGGCCGGAAAGGCGAGCCCCGACGTCACCCGCTTCTTCGTCGCGCGCTACGGAACGGACGGCGTGCCCGATACGACCTTCAGTGGCGACGGTCGGCAGAGGACGACGTTCGGCGGGGGTTTCGCGTGGGCCGAGGACGTCGCCGTCCTCGATGGAGGCAAGATCCTCGCAGTCGGCCGCGCCGACGACCAGACGGGGAGGTTGGGCTTCGCGCTCGCCAGGTACACCCTCAAGGGAGGGCTCGATCAGAGCTTCGGGACGAGAGGCCGGGTTCTCAGTCAGCTCGGCCGCGAGGGAGCCTGGGCACATTCGGTGGCGATCCTTCCCGGTAAACACATCCTCGTCGGCGGCGAGGTCTACTCCCGCAGCACCGGGTCCTTCGCCGTCGCTCGGTACACGGCGGATGGGACATTGGATCCCGCCTACGGCGGCGGCGACGGTTGGACAAGGACCCCCCTCGATTCAGGGCTGACCCATGCATTCGGGATGGCCCTGCAGCCGGATGGCAAACCGATCCTCGCCGGATACGCCACTCCGGGCAACCAGCGGTACTACTTCACGCTCGTGAGGTACGGCCTCCACGGAGCGGTCGACCGCACGTTCGGCGACAACGGGATCGTGCTCACGTCGTTCGGACCAACGACGGGTGACGGAGACTTCGCGCAGGCCGTCGCGGTCGACGATCAGGGACGGATCCTCGCTGGCGGATTCACGGGCGAGGGGGAGTTCGCGCTGGCCAGGTATCTGGGCGCCTGAGTCAGCGGTATCAGATTCCTTTCCGGCTCACTCGGCCTTGTAGATCGCCCAGAACTTCTTCACGGGAGAGAGTCTCTTCCACACCGCCTTCGTTCCGTTCGGCGTGATCAGGATGTCTCCCGGCCCGGCCTTGTACACTGTTTCGTCCCCGTCGGTGACCTCCACCTCGCCCTCGATGATGAAGGCGATCTCGTGGTACGGCGGCTCCATCGCTCCCTCCTCGGGAACGCGTCTCCACATGCCGGTGCTGAACCGTTTGTCCGCGGAGCGGAACGCAACGAACTCCTCGCCGGGCGGAGCAGTGTCGCCCTCCGGTCGCGGGACCTCCTCCCATTCCTGGTCGCTCGCCTTGATCAGCCGGACGCCGTCGCCGGGTCCTGAGGTCATCTGGAAATCCTCCCTCGCTCAGGTGGTGCACGCTACCGGCGGTCGGCGAGCGCGCGCTCGAGGGTATCGAGTTGCGCCTCGACGCTCGCGCGGGAGGGGCCCCCGGGCATGGAGCGAGCCTGCACCGCGTGGCGAGGATCCAGCAGTGTCGTCCCATCCGGAACGCCGATTCCCTCCCACTCGGCGGTGGAGAGATCGCGCAACGTCCGACCCTCCTCGGCGAGAACGCGGAGGAGCTCCCCGACCGTGCGATGCGCCTCCCTGAAAGGAACTCCCCGCGCGACCAGGGACTCCGCCACGTCGGTGGCGTAGAGCTCCGGAGCCTCGGCCGAGCGGAGCATCGCATCTGAGTCGAACACAACGGTCTCCAGACATCCCGCGAGGGCGGGGAG
>JALYLP010000598.1 GCA_030774195.1 Actinomycetota bacterium
CTCGAGGAGCGCGCGGAGGCGCTCCAGCTTCCGTTCGCCGACGAGCGGGAACGCGATCAGGACGTCGTCGAACCCGGCATCGGCCATGACCTCGGCTTCGCCGAGCTTCGCGACCGTGAGGCCGGTCGCCCCAGCGTCCACCTGCATCCGGGCGATCTCGGGGGACTTGTGGGTCTTCGTGTGCGGTCGGAGCCGGACACCCGCGGCGCGGGCAACGTCGCTCATCCTGTCGATGTTTCGTTCGAGCGTGTCGAGGTCGACCACCAGCGACGGCGTGTCTAGTTCGTCGAAGTCCATGCTCACCCGTTCGGCAGGTAGAGGACGGCGTCGATCTCGACCAGGATGTCGCGGAGTTCCGCGCCCGTCGTGGTGCGCGCGGGCCGTGGTTCGGTCGCGAAGATGCGCTCGTACGTGGCGTTGAACGCCGGGAACAGATCGATCGAGGACAGGAACGCCGATACCTTGACCACGTCGGCCAAGCCCCCTCCGGCCGCCGCGGCGACCGCCGCCAGGTTCCGCAGGGTGTGCTCGGTTTGTTCCTCGATCGTGGCGCCCCGGACCTCCAGCGTTGCCGGATCCAACGGACCCTGTCCCGAGATGAAGACGAAGTCACCGGCCCGGACGGCCTGCGAGTAGGCGCCGGTTCCGCGGGGCGCTCCGTCGGTCCTGATCTCAGCGTTCGGGTCCACGCGCCTCCCCATCACGAGCGTTCCGTCAGACGGAACGCTGTTCTGCGGTGCTCGTTCCTCGCGTATCTTCACGGAACGGATGCCGCCCGGTCAACCGGGCAGGCGGAACGTCAGCCGGCGGCCTGGGAGGCGCTCTGGGTCGCGGCGATCTCGCGGAGCAACGAGTGGACGACCTCGCGCATCCGGGTGGCGGGGAGGCGGCCCTTCGGTGCGGAGATCGAGATCGCCGCAACGGGACCGTCCGCGCCGAAGAACACCGGGGCGGCGACGCACCGCACGCCCGGCTCCGACTCTTCCATGTCCTTCGCGAACCTGTCGCTCCGGATCCGTGCCATCTCACGGGCGAGCGCGTCCGGTCGATCGATCGTCCGGTCGGTCGGATGGGCCAGCGGGGCGTGTTCGGCCGCCCACGCGAGGAGGTGTTCGGTGGTCGGATACGTCCACGCAAGCAGCGCCTTGCCGACCGCCGTGCAGTGCGCGGGGTTCCGCCCGCCGACCTTCGAGCTCAGGGAGATCGGCTGCGTCGGCTCGAGCTTGTCGACGTACACAACGTCGGCGCCGTCCAGCACGCCGAGGTGGATCGTCTCGTTCAGCTCGCCCCGCAGCCGCTCCAACGTGGGCCGGAGCAGCACGCGAACGTCCAGCCGGTCGTAGAAGTCGAAGGCGATCCGCAGGAGCTCCGGACCCAACAGGTATCGGCCGTCTTCGCGCTGCGTGGCGAAGCCCCGCTCACGAAGCGCCGCGAGCGTGCGATGCAGCGAGCTCTTCGGCAGGAAGAGCGAGGTCGCCAGATCGTCCAGGGAGGCACCCGAACCATGCCGGCCGAGGACCTCCAGCATCCGGATCGCGCGGTCGACGCTCTCGACGGCCGGAGCGGCGCGTTCACCCATGCCCGGGATGCTATCCGATGAGTTCCGCCTCGCGGAACGCCGTTCAGCGGACGGCGCCCTAAGACATGCGGCCTACCGGATCGCGTCCGGGATGAGCTCCCCGTGTGCATCGATCAGGTCGTCGACCATGGCGACGATGTCGCTCGTCGTGAGGGTCGCGCCCGTGTTCGGGTCGAGCATCGCCGCCTGGTACACCAGATCGCGCGAGCCCTCGAGGACGGCTCGGACGGTGAGCTCCACCACGTTGAGGAACGTGCGGTTGAGCGCCAGGCACTGGGACGGGAGACCGCCGATGCGCGTCGGGCGCACGCCTTTCCCGTCCACCGTGACCGGAACCTCCACGCATGCGTCCTCCGAGAGCCCGTCGATGAGTCCCTCGTTCCGCACGTTGCCGTAGAGCTCGGTCGCCGTTCCCGTCTCGATCGCCCACACGAACCGTGACGCGAGCTCGTCGTTCCGCTCCAGCTCGATCGACGCGCCGGCGTCGAGCGACGTCTTCAGGCCCTCCCACTCCTTCAGGTTGTCCTCGCTCCGGCGGAGGTACTCGTCCACCGGGATCTGGAACCGTTCGATCTGGTCGTCGTGCGGCAGGAACCACGGGACGTACTCGGCGCTGTGCTCGGAGCTCTCCGTGGGGAAGTACCCGAACCGTTTGAAGAGTTCGACGCGCACACGACGTCCGAGACCCTCGGGGTCGGCATCGACGACGTCGCGGAGCCGCGGATAGAGATCCTCGTCTGTCGCCCGGTCGCGGAACCCGTACACGAAGCATTGATGGTTGAACCCGGCCGTGCGGAACTCGATCCGCTCCTCGGGAACGCCGACGAGCGACGCGAGGAACGCGTGCGTGTCGCGGACGCTGTGACAGACCCCGATCGTTTGCGCGGCAGGCCACCTGGACCCTGCCCAGATCCCCCAGGGGACCATCGCCATCGGGTTGGTGTAGTTGAGCAGCAGGCCCTGCGGGCAGTGCTCGGCCATCTCGTCGGCCATCTGGATCATCACGGGGATCGTCCGCAAGCCGCGCATGATGCCCCCGACCCCGATCGTGTCGGCGATCGTCTGACGCAGCCCGTAGCGCTTCGGGATCTCGAAGTCGCGCAGGGTCGCCTCGTACCCACCGACCTGGATCTCGTTGATCAGGTAGTCGGCGCCATCGAAGGCGGTCGTGCGGTCCGCGTGTGCCGAGACGACGTGGCCGGCATCCAGCCGGGCGACGACCTGGCTCGCGGCGCGCGCGGCGTACCCCAGCCGTTCCTCGTCGATGTCGTGCAAGGCGAACTCGAGCGTGCCCGCGAGCTCCGGATAGGAGCAAAGGTCCGTCAGGATGTTGCGCGTGAACTCCACGCTGCCGGCGCCGATGATCGCGATCTTCGCCACGGCGCGAAGTCTAGGCTGACGCGATGCATCGACCGCGGGTCCGAGACGCGAGCGCGGTGCAGGGCCTATTCCTGACCGTCGGACTCGCGATCGCCGCGTTCTTCCCGTTCCTCGCGCTGTATCTGCGCGACGCCCATGGGCTCGACGAGAGCCAGATCGGCGTGGTGCTGGCCTTCATGGCCGCTGCTCGCATGGTGGCGAACCCTTTGTGGGGTCATCTCTCCGATACGCGGATCGGACGACTCACCGCGCTGCAGGTCGGGCTGGTGGGGTCGGCGACTGCGGCGCTCATCGTGAACGCCGCGGCGGCCCTCCCCGCCATCACCTTGCTGATGGTCGCGCAAGCGTTCTTCATGGACGCGCAGGAGCCG
>JALYLP010000599.1 GCA_030774195.1 Actinomycetota bacterium
CGTTCCAGTGGAGGTCGAGATCGTCGGCGAGATCACCAAGCGGTCAACGAAGCGGCCCGCCAAGAAGGCGGTTAGCGCCGCTCGCCGTAGCTAGAAGGACACGTTCACTCGAAAGCCCCACTTGACAATCTGGTCGCGAGCGGGCGGAGATGGCGACCCTCGACGACGTGGCGCGGATCGCCTTCGGGTTGCCTCAGGTCACTGAGGAAGACTCACGTGGGACGCGCACGTGGTCGGTCGCAAGGAAGACGTTCGCGCGGGAGCGACCGTTTTCGAAGGCCGACCTCAAGCGGTTCGGCGACGAGACGCCACCCCGGGAGCCGATCCTCGCCGTCCGGGTGGACGATCTGGTCGAGAAGGAAGCCGTCCTCGCCGCCGGCACACGGGGTCTGTTCACGATCCCTCACTTCGACGGCTTCCCGGCGATCCTGATCGAGCTCCGGAAGGTTGGCGTGCGAGCGCTCGAGGACGCGATCACCGACGGCTGGCTGGCGTGTGCTCCTCGCGGCCTCGCGGAGCGACACGCGTCCCGCCTCTCGCGCTGACGCTAGAGCTGCGGCTGCGACTCCCGCGTCCAAGAGAACGGCCCGAACGCGTTGGGGCCGTTCTTGAAGTCGGCCGAAGGGTCGATCGTGAGCTTCAGCCATTCCAGCGGCGTGGTGCTCCCGTGGACCACGACCCGGTGGAAGTTGGGCACGTTGTAGAAGGGGTGACGGTCCCACGTCGAGACGCACGGGCTCGCGCTCTCCCACACGCACGACGCCTTGGCCCGAAGCGGGTCGTCGGACCGATACACGTGCGAGTCGCCGTTGAACAGCAACACGGGCTCATCGAAGTCGTGGGTGTGCTTAGCGATGCTTCTGACGATCGGCTCGTATCCGCTCTCGTGCGCCGGCGTCTCCTCCCAGCTCCACATATCGGCCTGCTCCAGGATCACCAGACCGACGGCGCCACCGTCCTCGGCCAGCGAGAAGGCGCGATCGAGCCACCGGAGGTCCGCTTCCGTCCGCTGCTCTCGCTCCTGCGCCTGTGCGGTCGTCTCGACCGTGTTCCCATCCTGCGGGAACCAGACATCCTGGTCGTTGTTCGATCCTCCGGGGAGGTTCAACGTGACGAACACCACGCCCGATTGCTGCCAGATCACGTTCTCCGGGTAGTTCGTGTCGGTGGGGTGCCCCGGGTTCGCGCCGTTGGCCTGCGAGAGCACCTGGATCGGCGAGCCGCCCAAGGACTGGCCCGGGTTCGAGAAGAAGAGCTGCCGCACGAGGGCCAGGTTGGTGAGCGGATCGCCGGCCGCGTAGTCGACCGGCTGACCGTTGATGGAGACGTGGCCGCCCTCCGCCACCTTGTGGCAGTCCGCCCATTCGTTGTCCCCGGGCGCGTAGATCAGCGGGTCCTGGAGCGCGGTCCACTGCGAGAAGATCGACTGGTCGTACGGCTCGGTGCAGAACTGCTTGCCCGAATGGATGTCGCCGACGTGCGCGACCAGGCTCACGTCCGGATCCTGGTTGATCGTGTCCAGGAACCCGGGCATCGCGTTGAACTGCGACTGATCCACCACGATCGTGCCGTCGGATTGGATCCTCGTGGCCGCACCATAGGGAGCGTCGCCGTACACGGCGATCGTGGACGCGGCGATCGAACCGGGTCTCGCCGGAGCGCCGAGCGGCGCGGCAGACGCCGATGCCTGCAGTCCGAGCGCGGCAACCGTGACGGCGACGAGCGATACCAACCGCTTCATGTCTCCCCCTCCGAGGTCGTGGTCGGCGGGAGCCTAGGTCCGGGGCATAACGGGAACGTGAACAGCCGGGGTCGGCAACGCGTCGAGAGCGCAGCGACCCCCTCGACGTGTCACGGCTCGTCCAGCTCCATCTCGAACATGACCATGTCGCGCGCACGGATGCCGTTCTCCACGACCGCCACGGGGTAGTCGTCGAAATAGCCTTTGCGCACTCCGGCGAACCGGAACCCGACCTTGCGGTAGAAGGCGATCGTTCCGAGGCTGCAGTCGGAGGTGCCGACGATCAATCGCGACGCACCGTCCTGCCGGCACTGCCCGGCGATCAGTTCGATGGCACGCCGGCCGGAACCTCGACCCCGATGCTCCTCGGAGAGCGCGATGTTCCAGATCTCGACAACGTCGCCGTCGTCGACGAGCACGGCCACGCCGATCAGGGCGTCGGTCTCGCGGATCTCGAAGAGCTGGCCTCGATCGAGGTACCCGCGGATGTGCTCCTCGGCGTCATCGGCCTCCAGGAGCAGCGGCAGATGCCGTTCGCGGTCGAAGGACGCCTGCGCCAGGGAGAGGGAACTCATCGCGAGGAACCCTATCGAGAGCCTACGCGCCGCCGGGACACCTCCGCCTGTGCGCGGCCCCAAAACGTTCGTCGAGAGCTAGGCATCTCATTCGAGGCAGGCAACGCCGATAACAGGCATCCGTCGCCTTCGGTGCCGCGGTAAACCCCGAAGCGCCCTGGCGCGATGGACCGGGTGGAGCAACGATGACCCGGCAAGACCTGGAGAGAGGCGATCCCGTGGTTCACGGAGGCGGATCGGCCGCCGTGGGCTCCTCGGAGACGTTCGAGGAGTTCTACGCGCGCGAGTTCCCGGCGGTGGTCGGGCTCGCCTTCGCGCTCTCGGGGAGCCGCACGGCGTCGGAAGACCTCGCCCAAGAGGCCTTCCTGGCGGCGCACCGCAACTGGGAACGCGTCGCCGGATACGAGCAGCCGGACCTCTGGGTGCGCCGCGTCGTCTCGAACATGTCGATGTCGATGTTCCGACGTCGCTACGCCGAGGCGCGTGCGCTGGCGAGGTTCGCCCTGGGGACCGCGACCACGTTACCGGAGCTGTCCCACGAAGATGCGGAGTTCTGGGCGGCCGTCCGATCCCTGCCGCGACGGCAGGCGCAGGTCATCGCGCTCCGTTACCTGGACGACCGATCGGTCGCCGAGATCGCGGAGATCCTCGGCACCGCGACTGGCACGGTGAAGAAGCAACTGCACGACGGTCGGCAGAACGTGGTTCGCCGGCTCCGCCTGGAGGAGGACGACACATGACCTTCGATACCCGTGCTCGCCGGGCAGTGCAGGGCATCAACCGTGCCGTGGAGGTGATGGAGATGTCGAGTACGAAGACACCACAGAGGCTCACGCGCTTCGATCAATACCGAGAGGGGAAGTCGAGGAACAAACGGATCGCGGCGCTCGCCGTGGGCATCGCAGTGCCGGTGGTGCTACTGGTCGGCGCCGTTCTCGTGCTGGGGCCGGACCGCGATCAGAACGTGCCCATCACGCCGCCGTCGACGTCGACGTCGGTGGCGCCGACATCGGTGAGTGGCAGTTCCGACCAGTTCAAGGCGCCGTTCACCTACACGGTGCCCCAGGACTGGACGTTCTCGGGTGAGGGTGCCCGGTACTTCTCGCTGGATTCGACGGACGGGTCGGCGCATTTGATCGTCCTCAGCAACGTTGTGGCGAACGCGGCGGACTGCTCCGATCGGCCGAAGCAAGGCGTCGGCACATCGAGCGACGCGATGACGAGCTGGCTATCGACGCACCCGGCGCTCGACGCGACGACGCCTCGACCCGTGAGGCTGGGCGCGGCGACAGGGAGCTATGTGGACGTCCAGCTTACCGGCGGCCAGCATCGGAAGAACTGCCCGAACGGGCTCGGCCTCGTGACGGCCCAGCCCGACCACCCGCAGGGCTGGTCGATCGGCGCGGGCGCGAAGGAGCGCGTCTACGTGCTCGATCTTCCTTCCGGCGGCACCGTCACGATCGTGATCACCGCCTACCAGGCGAGCGATTTCGGAAACGTGATCGACCAAGCGACGCCCGTCGTGGAGTCGTTCGACTTCCGCAAGTGACCGAAGGGGGATCCGCCCGGGGGGCATCTTCGAGATGCCCCCTGAGGGCGAGTGGAGAGACGTTCCTGAAGCCTGGGAACGGCGAGACCGGATCAACAGGTCCGGGAAGGAGGAGGAAATGAAACGAGCAGTGATATGGGCCCTGGCGAGCGTAGTGCTTGCAGGCGTTGTTACAGCGATGACCCTCGGGACTAGCGGGGCCACGCCGCCAGTTGGACTGACGAACATCCCGTTGGCGCGGGGCACGAACGCCAGCGATGGGACGATCCCGCTCAAGGCGGGATCGGACGTAGCGATCGCGCAGATCACCGTCAGCCCAGGCGGCTCCTCAGGTTGGCACTCGCATCCGGGGGGCGCGATCGTGGTCGTCCAGCAAGGTTCGCTCACGATGTACAAAGCGGTCGGCAGTCAGTGCCAGACCATGACGTACACCGCGGGGCAGGCGTTCATCGAGCGACCGGGCGAAGTGGATCAAGTCATCAACACGGGCACGGCCCCCTATGTCCTGTTCGTCACCTTCCCGCGTGTGCCTCAGGGCGAGTCCGCGAGAACCGACGAGCCGAACCCGGGCACGTGTCCAGGTCTCTGACGACCTGACCGAGCGCGACGTCCGTGCGTGTGGCGTTGCGGTCGCCGATCGGATGTTGGAGGGCGGGGACTTCGCCGCCCTCCAACAACCAGTTCCGACCCTGAGGCTCGGTTAGGGTCTCGTCCAGGAGCGTCGTTCCTGATGGGAGGGTGGCATGGACAAGTTCCTGGTGATGTAGTGGACGCGAAGAACCTCGCTGACCTGTACGGACTGCCGCTCATCGATTGGGCGCGCGTCGAGGCGCGGCTGGGGTCAGGGATCCCCCAGGCGCCGGGTACAAGCGGACCGAACCGCCACACGTGCTGGCTCGCGACGATCGATCCCGACGGCAGCTCCCATGTCACCGGGGTCGGTGCGGTGTGGGTCGACGATACGTTCTGGTTCGAGACCGGCGAACGCTCGCGCAAGGGTCGCAACCTCGCGCGAGATCCTCGTTGCACGCTGGCGGTCGCGACCGACGAGTTCGACTTGGTGGTCGAGGGAGAAGCGCACCGGATGACCGACCCAGCCGTCGTCGCGGACTTGGCGAAGCGATGGGACGACGAAGGCTGGCCCGCGCGGCCCGACGAGTCCGGGATCGCGCTCACCGCCGAGTACAGCGCACCGTCCGCGGGGCCGCCTCCCTGGCACGTGTTCCGCATCACGCCGCGATCGGCGACCGCGGTGCTCACGGTCGAGCCTGGGGGTGCTACGCGCTGGCGCTTCTGAACCGGTTCTGGTTCGGCTTCTTCCAGACGGAGTGTGTGTTCCCGGTCATGCAGGGTTCTGAAGGTTGCTGTCGCCTCTCAGCACGAAGAGCGCGGAGATGACGACGACGGGGATACTCAGCACGCCGGTTAGGTACTGAGGAAACGTCACGATCTCTCCCGGCTTGAAGACATCATGGAAGAACAGGAAGTCCACCAAGACGAACCCGAAGATCAGAACGATGGCGAGCGCCTTCTTCATCTTCCCTCTCTTCCCGGAGCCGGCTGAGCATCTCAACGACGAGGGAAACCTAAACGAGAAACCTATGCACTGACGCGGATCTCTGCCACTCGGGAGTGCTAGAGCGACCGCAGGAAGTCGATCAGCCCCGGGAAGTAGTGGTCCGGGTCGTCGAACTGTGACAGGTGGCTGCCGTCCGGGCAGTGGAGGTACCGGCCCTTCGGCAACTGCTCTGACATCCACCGCATGTGCTCGGGGTCCATCGTGTCGTGCGTCGCGCCGATCACGAGCGCCGGAACATCGATGTTCTGCAGATCCTTCGACCGGTCCCAGCCCTCGAGGGTCCCGCTCAGACCGAGCTCGCTCGGTCCCTGCATCGGGACGTAGACCGCCAGGTTGAGGTGAGCGAACGCCCGGACCACCGGCTCGGGCCAATCTTCGAGCGGCATCCGGAGCACGTGCAGCAGGTAGTGGTGCTCCATCAGCAGCTGCTCGTATCGCGGATCGTCGGTCGCGCCCTCGGCTTCCAACCGCTTGACCTCGGCTAGGACGTCCTGATCCATCGCCGGCATCAAGACGTCGGTCGCATAGGCGTTGTACAGCGGGACACTCGACATCATGTTGGAGATCACGAGGCCCTTGAGGTGCTGCTGGTGGTGCACCGCGTACTCCATCGCGAGAAGTCCGCCCCACGACTGCCCCAGCAGCACGAAGTTGTCCCGATCCAGGTCGAGCGCTTGCCGCACCTGCTCGACCTCATCCACGAAACGATCCAGATCCCACAGCGACGGTTCATCGGGCTGGTCGCTCCGGAAGGAGCCGAGCTGGTCGTAGTAGTAGTACTCGATGCCGGCCGCCGGGAACCACGCGTCGAAGCACTCGTAGAACTCGTCGCTCGCCCCCGGTCCGCCGTGCAACAGCAGCACCTTCAGGAAGGGGTTCGTTCCCACCCGCTTCGTCCAGACACGGAACGTGCCTCGCGGGGTATCGATGGGCACCATCCGCGCTCCGCCCGAGATGCGGTCGCGCGGATCCCACGTCGACGTGTCGAAGTACGAGGCTGCCGGAGACGGCACGCCCGGAGACTAACCCCGATGGGCCGGCCGGCCCGTCGTGGTCGGCGAGCGATCAGGCCGCGGGCACGAGCCGCTCGAGCGTCGCGGGCAGCGCCGACAGG
>JALYLP010000600.1 GCA_030774195.1 Actinomycetota bacterium
CCGCGCGGCGGTCGCGCGCACGCTGGCCGAGCGTTAGCGTGTGACCCATGCGATGGGTCACCCGCGAGCGACCGAAGACCGACCGCATCGCGTGTCCGTGGCTGATCCGCCGGTTCATCGACCCAGACGCCGAGATCCTCTACGTTCGCGCCGACGATGTGCTCGACGTCGCGAGCCGCGACAGGGCGCGCTCGTTCGACGCCCCCGGCGCCGAGTTCACGCATCGTGACGGGAAGTGCAGCTTCGAGGTCCTGATCGAGGACTTCGAGCTTTCGTCCGATCCGGCGCTCGTCCGCCTCGCTCGGATCGTGCACGCGGCGGACGTCGCGGAAGACCGCGAGACCGACCCGCTCGGAGCCGGGCTCGAGGCGATCGGCGCCGGCGGGGTGCTCGCGGAGCCGGACGATCTGCGGCTGCTCGAGAAGGGAACGTTCGTCTACGACGCGCTGTACGCGTGGTGCCAGGCACACCTCAAGTGAGCGCGGGTCGCCGCGAAGGGCGGGGCGAACCTCGGCGTCGGTCAACCCCACCGGAGCGCGTCGAGGAATGCGCGGAACTTCCGTTCGGTCTCGTCGACCTCGGCGACGGGCCGGCTGCCGGCGACGATCCCCGCGCCCGCGTAGAGGGTCGCCCGATCGCCGCGGAGCTCCGCGCAACGCAGCGCGATCGCCCACTCCCCGTCGCCGCTCGCGTCCATCCACCCGACCGGCCCGGCATACGATCCGCGTTCGAACGGCTCGAGCTCGGCGATCACTTCCAGCGCCGCCTCGCGCGGTTCGCCCGCGACGGCGGGCGTGGGGTGGAGCGCTCCGACCAGCTCGAGCACCCCCGGCCCCGGCTCGCGCAGAAGGCCTCGGAACCTCGTCGACAGGTGCCAGACGTTCGGCGTCTCCAGGAGCGCCGGCGCGGGGTCCCACGTCAGCTCGCGGCAGACGGAACGGAGCACCTCGGCGATCGCCTCGACGACGATCCCGTGTTCCTCCCGGTCCTTCGCCGACCCGAGCAGCGCCTCCGCGTTCGCGCGATCCTCCGCGGGGTCGCCCGAACGAGCCGCGGACCCGGCGAGCGGGTTCGACCGCACCTCGCGGCCGAAGCGTGACACCAGCAGTTCGGGAGACGCCCCGACCAGGATGCCCGCGGGCGTCGGCGCGGCGAAGGTGAAGGCGTCGGGATTCACGGCTCGGAGCCGGTGCGCGAGGCGCCGGGGGTCGAGCTCGCGGCCGGCATCGACCTCGATCGTCCGGGCGAGCACCACCTTGCGCAGAGCGGGACCCGAACGACGAACGACGTCCGCGACGGCGGCCGCGTATGCCGCAGGCGAGGGGATCGCGTGGAGCTGCTGGCCCGTGAACGGCTCGCGCGGGACCGAGTTGGGCAGGCGACCGAACATACGACCGAACGAGCTTTCAGATCGAGTGACGACAGCGTCTCCGACGTCGATCCGCACGGTCTCCCCCGGCGCGGTCCGTCGCACGGTCCGGGACGCGACCGAGAGGGTCGAGCTCGTCCCGTCGGCGTCGTGGAACGGGATCGTCCCGACGGCGACGGTCCTGCCTCCGCCGGCGATCGCGCGGTCGACGTCGGCGAGCATCCGTTCGGCGGCACTGAGGGTTGCCGTCGCGACCATCGGCGCGGACGCCGCCACGCCCGTTCCCGCCCGTTCGAAGAGGAAACCGCCATCGGAGTACGCGGCGAGGAGGTCGAACGCATCACCGAGCTTCTCGATCCGACCGCCCTGCTGCGACGCACCCGCGGACGGGCTCACGCGCGGGTCCCGACGAACAGCTGCGTGATCCCGCCGGAAAGTTGGAGCCGCCGGATCGACGGGAACCCGACGGCGCGGAGCATCCCGGCCATCTCGGCCGGCATGGGGAGGTAGGCCATCGATCGGGGGAGGTATCGGTAAGCGGCGCGGTCGGAGAGCGCGCCGCCGATCAACGGCACGACCCTCTCGAAGTACAGCGCGTGACCGGCGCGGAGCAGGCGGTTGTCCGGGCGGCTCGCGTCGAGCAGCGCGACGGACCCCCCCGGGCGCACGACCCGGGCGAGCTCCGCGAACAGCTCCGGGAGCGAGACCACGTTGCGGAGCGCGAACCCGCACGTGATGCCGTCGGCGCTGGCGTCGCGGAACGGGAGCCGGAGCGCGTCCCCCTGAACGAGCGGAGCATCGGTCTTCGCTTGCCGCAGCATCCCGAACGCGAAGTCGAGCCCGACGGCGCGATACCCTGCACGCTCGAGCTCGCGGCACAGGTCGCCGGTCCCACACGCCAGATCGAAGACGAGCGAGCCGCTCGGGAGGTGGAGCTCGCGAACCGTCCTCCGTCGCCATCCGACATCCATGCCGAAGGTCATCACCCGGTTCACGAGGTCGTACCGGGGAGCGATCGTGTCGAAGAGCCCGCGGACGGTGCGGGCCTTGTCCTCGCCCTGTGGCAGCGGTGTGTTCACGTCTCGATCCGCGCCTCCGCAGCCTCGAGGACGACGCGGCGGAAGTGGTTCGAGACGAGGGCCGTCACGGCGGGGAGCAGCTCGCGGAACGCCTCGACCATCTGCGCCGCGGCGACGGGATCGTCACCCGAGGTGTCCTGGAT
>JALYLP010000601.1 GCA_030774195.1 Actinomycetota bacterium
CTTTCGAACACGCCCGGCTGAGATCAGCCTCGGACGTCGAAGACTAGGCCTGCCCCGAAGCTGGTGGCACTCTCTCCGTCGGATGAAAGAAGTGTCAGTGGGTAGGAACCCGGCCTGACATTGGGAACCACGAAGCTGGCCTCGTACGTGCACGTCTGCGGGATCGGGATCGCCGCGACGAGCAAGACCTCACCTGGCAGGGCCGGCGAGGGGTCCTCTCCGCCGGGAAGAAGCGCGGTCGACGCGAGGCCTTCTTCGAGAACGTTCCACCACAGCTGCAACGTGCCGTTGGGCTCCACGAAGGCGCCATCCTCCGCGAACATCGGCACGCGCCCGGTGATGTCGACGGTCGTACTCGCTGCTCCGGCAGTCGGCGTCATCGCCGGTTCGTAGCCTCCTGGGTGCACCGGCGGACAATCCGGCACGAGCTGCACGCGCAGCACGGTGCCGTTCGCATCCACGACCCACGCTGCCCCTGGACTCACCGCCATCGCGAGCCGATCGCCACCGTCGTCGTCGCGGGTCGCGGTCACCTGGCCGGTGTCCGGGACGAACCGGGAGATCCCTCGCATCGTGTTTGGATCCAGGAACCACACCCCGCCGTCTCCGACGGCGATGGCGTCTCCCGCGTTTTCGACGTCCTCCGTGCCGATGACGCTTCCGCTTTCCGGGTCGAGCTTGATGAGCTCGGTGCCGCCCGCCGCCCAGATCTGGCCGTCACCCGAGCCCAAAGCCGCGCCGCCACCGATCGCTTCAAGGCTCGTGATGGAGTTCGTCCCCGCGTCGATCCGGTAGAAGTTGGTTCCGTCGATCGCGCCGTTGGCCTGGCTGCTCCCCGTCATGACCGATGCCCAGACCGAATCTCCTATGACGGCGATGCTTCGGCCATAGTTGCCCGCAAGGGCGATCGTTGCTTGGATCGTGCCCGTCGTCGGATCCACCCGGTAGACGTTCGCTGTCGATCCGTCCCCTCGGACCAGGAGCCAGACGGCGCCATCTCCCACTGCAACGTCGGCGGCGCGCTGTCCTTGCACCGTCACGACATCACCCACGTGGTTCGTCGCTGCGTCGATGCGGAGTACCCGCGCGGCGGTGCCGGAGTCGACCTGGTCGCCAGCGACCCAGAGCGCATCATCGGCGAAGGTGAGGCCCCCGCCTCCGACCTCCCAGTGCGGGACCACGGGGACCTGGACACGAGCCTGCTCGTCGCCGTGTGGGATGGACATCCGCACGATCGTTCCCGCTGTGGAGTGAGCTTCAGCGACGCTTACCCACACGCTGCCCCCGCCGTAAGCGATCGAGCTGAGCTCTGTAGCGTCCGCGAGCTTGAAAGACCCCGTAACCTGTGGAACCAAACGCTGCGAGATGCTCGGTGCGACGGGAGCGGGCCCTTGCCTGTCGGATCGGAACGCTTCGGCGGCGAACGTGAGTCCGGCTATGGCAACGGCGAACGCGAGGATCGCGATGCCGGCACGGCGTATCGGCGAAGGACCGACATCGATCGGTGGCCTGGGGCCGCGACGTTGGACTTCAGGCCATAGCTCCGGGGCATCCCGGCTGTCGAGTTCGGCGAAGCGCTCGCGCAGATCACGCATCGTCTGTCTCCAGGAGGCGGCGAAGGCGCCTCCGTCCTTGGCTCAGGTGAACGCGAACCGTTGCCGCACTGGAGCCGATGATCTCGGCCACCTCCTTCGTCGAGTAGCCCGCGTAGAAATGCAGGATCGTGGCGGCTCGCTGGTTCGGAGAGAGTCCGCCGAGGGCTTTGACCAGCTCGCCGGGCGGGTCGCTCATCTCGTACCTCGGCTCGATCGTGAGCTCTCCTCGCCGTCCCCGTTCCTTCAGCTCGCCGCGCGCGATCTTGAAAGCTGCACGCCACACCCACTGATCGGGTGCGCGCACCGCGTCGCCTCTCCCCAACAGCTGGGCGAATGCCTCGGCCACGGCGTCGCTCGCGACCTCCTGGTCGCCGGTGAACGCTGCGAGCGACCGCCAGAGTCGCACTCCATCCTTGCGGAAGAGGCGCTCCACCGCGTCGGTCGGCTCAGTGCTCACCGGCGCATCCTGCACCACACTCAGATAGGAGCGCCGATGGGGCAGATCGTGTAGGGCCGATGCTGGATGGCTTCCCGCTAGGCTTGTCGGTTGTGAACCTCCACGCGTCCGCGAAGTCATCATCGTTCACGGAGTCGGTGATCCGCGAGATGACGAGGCTCGCCGCCGAACACGACGCGATCAACCTGGGACAGGGCTACCCTGACTTCCCCGCGCCAGAGGAGGTCAAGGAGGCGGCCCGCCGCGCGATCGCGGAGGACCACAACCAGTACCCGATCACGTGGGGCGATCCGACGTTCCGCCGCGCGATCGCGGCGAAGTACGAGGCCGACTACGGCATGACCGTCGATCCCGAGACCGAGATCTGCGTGACGTGCGGATCGACTGAGGCGATGGCTGCGAGCTTCCTCGGGATCCTCGATGAGGGCGACGAGGTCGTCGTCTTCGAACCCTTCTACGAGAGCTACAACCCGGACGCGATCCTTTCGGGCGCGACGGCCCGGTACGTGACGTTGTACCCGCCGGATTGGCGGTTCGACCCGGATCAGCTCTCCGAGGCGTTCGGTCCCCGGACCCGCGCGATCGTGGTGAACTCGCCGCACAACCCCACCGGCAAGGTCTTCACCGCCGAGGAGCTGGCCGTGATCGCCGAGCTCTGCCGCGAGCACGATGCGATCGCTATCACTGACGAGATCTACGAGCACATCACGTACGAGGATCGCGGGCACGTGCCGATCGCGACCCTCCCGGGGATGCGTGAGCGCACGGTCACGATCAGCGCGTTGTCGAAGACGTACTCCGTCACGGGCTGGCGCGTCGGGTGGGCGGTCGCCCCGCCGCCGCTGATGGCGGGGATCCGTTCGACGCACGACTTCCTGACGGTGGCGGCCGCTGCGCCCCTCCAACTGGCGGGGATCGCGGCGCTCGGCTTGCCCGGCGAGTACTACGAACAGATCCGGAAGGAGTACGCCGAGC
>JALYLP010000602.1 GCA_030774195.1 Actinomycetota bacterium
GCCCAGGCGCTCACGCCAAGTGGCTGCAGATCCGAGCCGCCTCGATCGATCGTGTACAGCTGGTCACCCCACCTGAGGGCTATCCGCTGACTGTCGGGTGACCACGAGAGCAATTGGATGCCGCCCAACGTCGTGACGATCGTCCTGTCGCCGCCGTCGGGGTTCACGAGCTCGAGGGTATCGCCGTGCGTGAACGCGATGACCGATCCGTCGGGCGACCAGGCCAGCATGCAACCCGGGCCGCACGAATCCACGATCTTCCTCGATCCGCCGCTCGCGATATCGAGGACCCACACATCCTTCGACCAGACATAGGCTAGCGTGGTGCCGTCGGGCGACGACGAGAGGTCCGTGAATGCCCCGGTCCCCGTTCCCGGCCACACGAGATCCTTCGCCGAGGCAGCGACCGGCAGCGCGACTTCCTCTGAAGTCGCTGGGTCGATCTGCAGGATCGCGCCTTCGCGTTCTCCGACGAGGGCACGGACGACGATGTCTCCATTGCTATGGAGGACACCAATCGGTGTCCGATCGGCGGGGACCGATCGAGCCGACCCAAGGGCGCCCGCGACGAAGGCGACTGCTGCCGCGAAGATGGCCAACGCGGAGATGATCGTGCCGATCCGTCGATTCCGCTGTCTCCTCTCCCCGGTGCGGTATACGGAGTCGAGCGCCCGTGTATCCGCCTCGATCCGGTGAGCTTCACGATCGAGCAGTTCCTTCATCTGGCTCATGCCGGGGCCCTTTCGATCAGAAGCCGGAGCGAGGCCCTGGCGCGGGAGATCCTGACGCGAACCGCGCCCGGAGAGATGCCGAGCACCTGGCCAGCCTCGGCATCGGAGAAGCCCAGCCATTCGACGAGGACGATCGCCTCCCGTTGGTTCGCGGGGAGGGTCGCGAGTGCGCGACGGATGCGATCGCGATCATCGCTCTCGGAGATCGGATCGGACTGTTGCAACGAGAGTGCTCGGCGCGCAGTCATCCCTACCCGCCTCAAAGCGCTCCTCCGCGCGTTCACTGCCGTCCTGTAGAGGTATCCGCTCGGGTTCTCCATGCCCTGGACCCGATCCCATCGCTCCCAGGCCTTGACGAATGCCCCCTGCGCAAGCTCCTCGGCCTCGAAGCGGTCGCCCGAGAGGAGGTACATCGCTCGCAGGAGCGTCTCGTACTCGCCACGGAAGAAGTCCGCGAATCCGACCTCCTCAGCCTCCACGGCTACCCCATCCGCCATCGATCCCATCGTTGTGCAAACGCGTGAGCCAGCCAACTTGTTACCGACGATCGCGGGATGAAGAAGGAGGTCTTCCTCGATGGCAAAGTCAAGAACCGGCCGTCTGAACGGCGGACCCACGTGTACTCCGTCTATGTGATTGAGCTCGACGAGAGCAAATTGACGCGGAACCTCGATGCCCGCCGTGCATGTGGGACAGACCGTTCTCACTCCCCAGGAGCGGATGGCGCAGCACGAACGTCACGAGAAGTCGTCACGACACGTACGAGGTCACGTGGTCCGCCTCCGTCGGGACCTCTTCGAGCAGTGCAACCAGTTGTTGACTCGCACGGAGGCCGAGGCGGAAGAGGCGCGTGGCTCGCCGATCACCTCCGTGCCCAGGCGTACGACGTCTATTCGAAATGACCGGGGCTTGCTGCCGTGCCCCGACGCCGCCCCGCTGATGACCCACGGCCTTCTCGACAGCGCTTCGTGTTGACCCGCGCACAACATGGTCGTTGGGGAGTTGCCGCGGCAGGAAGGGAAGTGCGAAGGAGAGGAAGGATATCCGCGTCCGGCTGCGCGACGTGTGGGTCACGATGATGGCGTTCCCACTCACCGAGGAGCAAGCCGCTCGCCTGGCGGCTGGAGATTGTTCCGACGCGGTCAAGGGCAGGTACTCGGTGAAGGTCCCGAAGGTGGACTCCTACACGATCCAGGTCGAGGGGGTCGCCCTGGTGCCCGGACCGCCATGTCCTTCAGCGACCTGGAGGCTGCCGGGTTCAAGCACGGCGTGACCCTGCCCGCCCAGACGACGCGGGCGATATTCGTAAGGCGCTCGCCGCGTCGAACTCGTGTTGGTCAACACCAGTCGATGCAGCTCGGTCTGATGGAGCGTCCTCGAGTCTTCTGCGTCCTCACTTACTCCTCAGGCATCCCCGT